>JAKSBK010000407.1 GCA_022361155.1 Pseudomonadota bacterium | reverse complement strand
CGAGGGGACCCGGCGGGCACGAGGGCTTGCCCCAACGGACTTTGCAGTGGAGCTGGGATGGGCGGCGCCTGCAGCCGTCAAGACGTGACCATCGCAAGCCCTGTGACCGACGGGCCTTGCGCAGAATGCGCCATACTGCGAAGTGCCGAGCGGAGCGACTCGACGGGCGGCCGGAGCGACCCAGCACTTGCCGAGACCGTGACGTATCCTTGCTTCTGGTGGGTGGGTGGGAAGCCTCAAGGCTGGCGCTGCGCATGCTACCTGCAGCACTTGCGTGCACCTGACTGCATGCGCTGTGACAGCCGGGCTTGACGCAAGGTCGGCGCGGCGCGTGCCACCTGACGCTCACTAGAGTGTCGGGTCTGCGCGCGCAGTAACGGCCGGACATGACTCTAGCTTTCGCCACCGGCGCCGAAGGAGTCTCTCACTTTCTTCCGTGCATCCTTTAGCAAAGCGTCATAGTCCGAACGAAATGGCTCCACGAGGGTCTTCTCGAGCTGACCGTGAAGTCGCCAAAGAACTTGCTCTTCGGCAGGGTCCTCCACGGGAAGGGCATCTCGCTCGTCGAGGCGCGACAGCCATTCAAAGAAGACAAGCGCCTCGTCACTGGTTAGCTCGAGCTTCATATCGGCCTCTCCTAAAACAAATGCCCGGTACGCAAAATGTCTTGCAGCTGCTGGGGGCTAAGACGGTAACCTGTCACGAAGTTGCCAGCCGAATCCGAGACCACATTCAGACCGGACTTCGGATCCAGAAAGTGTGTCGCAGGCTTGCCTCGATAGGCTCCTTCAATAGCACGCACGCCAGGACTATTGATGTGCTGGTGAATGGCGCGGCTGGCGTCCGCCGCTCTAGAGGGATTCCACGGACCCTTTAGCCCGAAGTCCGCTCCGTGCTTGCCGAAGAACTTCTGCAGATTTCTAGGCGTGCGCCCGAGTACTCGACTGAACGCGCCTGCCGCCCTTGCGGCCGCAAGCACCCTCAGGGTTACAACGGCGCCCCAGGCAGCTGCGGCAGCTGCGGCAGCCGCAGCCGCCTCGAGCGCCGAGAAACCGATGATGGCGAGTTCTGTGGACTGCACCGTCGACCTCGGTGTCGTCCCGTACTTGGAAGCCTTCGGGGTGCCGCCTTGATTTGGCCTGAACTCGTCCTTCCCGGTTTGCTTTCCTTCACCCGTTGACGAGTTACCCCCCTCTCCGGGCTCGCCAGCGCCTGAATCACCGACCGTACCGCTGAATCCAAGGCGCCTGCCCCCAACGATGCCGCCGCCCCTTGGATCCGACCTGCCGCTTCCCTGATAGGTGGGGACGCCCTCCGGCGTTGCACCTACGTACTCCCAACCGGAATGCTCGGTGACCGAGGCATCGACTGAACCTGCGCCCCCGCCGCCGCCATCTCTTTGCTTGACACACTTCTCGGGGTCGCTCTCACACGGCGTAAACCCGCTCGGATCCACCCAATTCAACGGATTATTGACCACATAGCTATACCGATTCCACGACTGGCTATTCCACGGCTCCGGCACAAACGGGTCGGGCTGCAGAAACCGCCCCATGTGGGAGTCATAGATTCTTCCCTTCATGTTCACGAGGCCGAGCTTGTTGAAGTGCTCGTGGCCGGTGTAGCCGAGCCGGGTCTTGGGGCGGTCCGAGTCGCCTGCTTCCGAATCGACCCGGAAACCGCCGAAGGGTGCAAACTTGCGCCGCTGGGCAAAGTCGGTCTGATCGGGGTCGTTGGTGACGACGACCGACCCCAGGTGGTCGTCGTGCAGCGCGAGCTTGGTGGTCAGGTTGGCGTTTTTCTTGCGGACGACCTCGACCACGACACGGGAGCCGTTGCTGACCAGATAATGCCCCTCCATCTCGGTGTCGGTTCTAACTTCGTAGTACAGGTCGTCGAAATACAGGGTCTCGCCTGCAGGGTCACCCTGCTTGTGTACGAGCTGGTCTTCGGCGTCGTAGATGAACTGCTCCGAAAAGCTCGCGTTGCCGATTTTCACCTCAAGGCTGGCGGGCTTGTCGAAGCGCGTGTAGACGATGTGGTCGAGGTCGGCTCGTGTTGGGTCGCCGCTGCTGCGACTCGTCAGGTTGCCGTTGTCGTCGTAGGTGTAGTCCTCCGTGAACCCGCCCCAGCTGCTCTGCGTGACGCGATGCGGGAAGCTGGTATCGCCGTAGCTGAGCGTCATCTGACCGCTGTCGTCGTCCAGCGGGCGTGTCTTGAGATTGCCGCCCGTGCTGTAGCTGAAGCTCTGCTTGGCGTTGTTGCCAACCTGGATGCTTAGCAGACGATCCAAGTGGTCGTATTCGAAGGTCTCCTTGCGGGCACGCGACCGGTTGTGGTCCTGGCGTGTCAATAGGTTGCCGTCGTCGCTGTAGGTGTACTCGAGGTTCTGGATGCCTGTTCTGCAGCGATTGTTGGGGCAGCGGCCGGTGCGGATGGTCTTCGGAAGCCCGGTGATCGGATAGTAGGTGCGCCAGCTTCGGTGGTCGTTGCTGAGAAAGCGCTCTTTCCACAGCTGGTCGAAGTCGTTGCTGGCCATGGCACGCCACAAGTAGGGGCCCGCAGCACTGCTGTCGCGGATGGCGGTTACGGCTCCCGAGGCAGCGTACTCGTAGTAGGCGCCGAACGACAAGCCCGTGTCATCCGGATAATCGATATGGTCGATGCGCCCGCGCACGTTGTAGTGGTAGCTGGCTTGTCGCCGGGGGCGGTTCGGGCTGTTGACTGCCCCGTAAACACGCTCCTTGCTACTCAGCCGCCCGGCCCAGTCGTAGCGGTAGTGGGTCTCGTGCCCGCTCGAGCTGACGCTCTTGCGAACCGCTCCATAAAGGCCCACGGGTGTCTGGCCCGGGCTCTGCACGATGTCCCACTCCCAGGTGTCCTTGCTCTCCACAACACCGTTGGCGTCTAGGTTGTCCCGCTCGATCAACCGCCCGAGCTGGTCGTAAAGGTAGCGGGTCACCTGACCCTTGGCGTCCGTGGTGGTTTCGAGCTCGCCGAAGGTATTGTACGTGCTGGCGCGCTCGCCCCCGAGGTCCGAGTCCTGGATGAGCGTGATGTCACCCCAGAGGTCGCGTTGGTAGGCGACTTCGTGGCCTCGGGCCACGACCCTATCGACCTGGTCGAAGGGCCCGTATTGCAACTCGGTGCCTGCTTGAGTCGCCGGGCTGTTGTACAGGTCCTTGGCTCGATCGAGGCACTGCGCGCTTTGCGCTGTGGGGTCGGCCACCTTGAGGGTCTGGCCCCGGTCGCCCACAAGCTCGCAGCCAATGTGGTTTTCCGGGCTTTGTACACACGAAACCGTGTTCCAATAGCAGCGCTGTTCGGTGGTGGCGTCCGGCAGCTCATGGCCTTTGGGCGCCCCCGCTATCCAGCCGAGTCCGGTTGTCGAAGCTGTACTTGGTGGTGTGCTCCCCAGCCCGGTCCAGGTCCACGACCGTGTGCCATTGAAACCCTAGCCAGCCACGACCCGAATGGTCCGAAAGACCTGCCCCGTAACGGTGGGCGAAGTTGCGGCGGAAGCTCACAGGGTCTCCCTCGCTGTACACCGATTGCCAGACGTAGTGCTTGGAGACCACGGCATGGCGCGGATAGCGGCAGTTGCGGGGATGGCCGCATCCCAGGTACGT
>JAKSBK010000406.1 GCA_022361155.1 Pseudomonadota bacterium | reverse complement strand
TGAGTATCGCCGAGAACAGCGCTTGACCGAGATCAAGACCTTCGTAGGCAAGCAGCAGATCCGCGAGTACCGCCTCAGCTACCAGACATCGGGCGGCCTGTCTGTGTTGGATCAGGTGGTGGAGTGTGCTCGCAAGCGGGTCGAGTACCGGACCGCAGGCGACCTGTTTACGAAGATCGTCTCGAGGCACCGCACCGACGGGACCGCACCCTACAGCTTCGAGGTCACGACCAGAGACGGTCGCACCTCGCTTTACGCACGTCGTGGACAGAGCGCCGTGTGGGATGCCTGGCTGCTTAGCGAGGTCAAGGAACCCGTCGGCAACTTCATGAAGGTGAGTTGGTATACGGACTCGGTCGTGGCCGGTGCCGTGGCCTACAGGCCCCGGGCCATCCGCTACAATTACTCGAGCACCGACCCTTGGGCCAGCCCCGACACCCAAGTCACGTTTCACTACGTAACACGCTCCGATCGCCGCTCGACTCACGACGGCGGGCGGCAACTGCGCAGGGAGAGTCGTCTCGACAAGATCAAGACCTTCGTGGGCCAGCAGCAGATCCGCGAGTACCGCCTCGGCTACGATGTAGATAGCACCACGTCGGTGTTGACCCATGTACAGGAATGCGCGCGCAGGCGCGTGGTTCCGAACGGCACATCGGGGCCGGACTGGGAGGCTGCGTGCCGTGGCGCATTGGCATTCGACTACGCCCCGGTGCAAACGGGTTTCGGCGGGTCGGTGTCGAGCCCGGAAAACCGGAACGTCTCGTCGCGGAACGAGACCACGGTGATGGATTTGGACGGCAACGGCGAGGACGACGTGCTGATTCGGAGCAGCGCTGGCTGGTACTTGCTGTTCAACAGCACGAGCTGGCACGAACTGGGCTCGAGCCTGCTCGGCTACCACCCCGTGGTCACCGACTACTACAACACCGGCCAGGACGACATCCTGGCGCTCAAGCCTGACGGCAGCGATACCAAGCACATCTACTATGCGAACAACACGGTGCAGGTGGTGGACGACACCGTGGTGAGGAATCAGGCGTTTGAGCGCGTGCTTGGCGCCGACATCGACGGGGACGGCCTGAAGGACGTGCTGCATTGCACGAACGGCTGGTGGCAGCTGCGTCGCAACCTGCGGTCGGGCGGCTTTGCGACCTGGCTCGAGTATTGGCCGTACTTGTTTGCCGGCGATTGCGATGACCCCGAGGTCGTGGATCTGCACGGCAACGGCGTCGAGGAGCTGCTGTACAAGGATTTGTGGGGAGGCCTCCGTGTAGCGTACTACACCCAGACGGGTAGCGTGGTGCAGGCCCGTGTATACGGCCGTACGGGACACGGCTGGGAGCAGCTGCTGCACGGGCAAAACGTGCGCATCGACTGGAATGCGGACGGGCGTCCGGATTTCATCGACCTCAGGGAGCTGACCCCACAGGGTCGCGGGGAGCTGTTTGTCAACCTCGGCAACCGCATCGTGGACGCCGAAGACAGCGAGGAGGTGTCGTTTCAGGCAGGCGGCTACGACCTGGATCTGACCAGCCTTCCGCCCGGGATAGGCTTCGATCCTGCTGCGTTCAAGCGAGCGCTCGTGGCCCACCACTACGTGCTCGACGAGAACGGGGACGGCAAGGACGATATTGTTACACGCTACCAAAACCAGTGGCTTGTGCTGCGCAGCACGAGCGAGGGCTTCAGCTTCGCGGCGCTTTCGCTGCTCGCAGGCGACCAGAAGCTCACGCTCTACGAGGCGAGCGGCGACGGCATGAAGGACCTCGGCTACGTTGACGCGGTGAACGAGACCTGGGAGGGCCACCTGCGCACGGGCCCGCCCAAGCCTCTGCTCGGGGTGGTGCGGGAGATCCAGGGGGCGCGGATGGCGTTCGAGTACGCCCATCTCACCAACAGCAGTGTCTACGAGCATTCCTACGTAAACTGCGCCCACCCCCGTAACTGCCGGCGTCCGCGTCATGCAGTGGTATCGCATCACCACGTCTGGCAATCGGTATACAACGAGTCCAACCCCGAGCTTGGCCGCCGGGACTACGCCCACAGCTACGGGGGCGGGTTATCCGATC
>JAKSBK010000405.1 GCA_022361155.1 Pseudomonadota bacterium | reverse complement strand
GCGACCCGTGCGGGAAAGAGCGTTCCGATGCGTTCCAGCACCTGCTCCTCGCTCCAGCCCTCGGCCCGCTCCCGGTCGATGCGCAGCACCAGATGGAAGTGGTTGGACATCACCGCATAGGCGGCCACATCCACCGCGAACACAGTCCTCGACGGCATCGGCATCCCAGACCAGGATCCGACCGGGCCTGACCTTCTGCCGCCGCGAATCCGACAATCGTTCTGCCAAATCTACTTGCTCGCTCGCCCGAGGCCTGGTCAGCCGCGCCCGCGAAGCAGGCACCGCAACGAGCGGAATAGGTTACCATGCTCGAAGCGCACAAGGCGAATGAGCGATGCCGAGACCAGCGATCGACAAGCAGCGTTTGGAGCAGTTCTGCCGCCGACACCACATCCGAGAGCTTTCGCTCTTCGGCTCCACGCTCGAGGGTACAGCAGCGCCCGACAGCGATGCGGGCCTTCCCGCCAAGTGCGAGACAGGTCGTGAGCCCGACCTCAACGTGCTCGTCAGCTGGGGGCACGAGCCTTCCGCGGTGCTGAGCATACGCGAGGTCGCCCGGCGTACTGCGCACGATCTAGCCGGTGCCTCTACGCGGGAAACAGCCGCTGCCGAGGCGCAACGTGCACGAGGGGGGTCATGAGCGACGAGCACTGGACCTTGCATACGTTTCGTTCGGCAGCGGCGGGACACCTGCACGGTGCCGAATGTGTCCTGTCTGTGCTACCGCAAAACCCGACGCACCCCGCCCGTGCCCCCGCCAGCGCGGCGTATCTGGCCCACGTCGCTCTGGAATGTGCGATCAAGGCACGCCTTCTGTACCGGGCCGGATGCGCGGACGGAGAGGACCTGAAGAAGAAGCAACCGAAGGTGTACGACGCCCTGTTCCGCAGGCGGCAGGGACATGAGCTGGCTCGGCTCGCGGAGGAGGTCAGGCTCAGCAAGCTGATGAAGGTGGAGGGCAAGCAGTGGGTGGACGATGATTGCTGGAAACGGTTGACTACGAGTGAGCGGCCCTACAGCCTTCGCTACGGCGCCGAGAATATCGGGGCCAGCGCGGCCGGGGCGGAGGTTGCCCGTTCCAAGGAGCTGGCAGACGTGCTTCTCTCGGGCATTGGTTTCTCGAAGAGGAAGCGTGATGGCGACTCGTAGGCGGGCGCGACCTGCTAGCCCAGACACACCTGCAAACCGGTGTACTGGGGGCGATCGCCACGGGATGTTTTCTGCGGCATCCTTCGCCGGTGTGGTGGGCAAACGCCCGGCGGAGGCGTCTCGCGTTTTGGGCGGTGAGCTGCCGGCCCGGCCAACCGTTGCGTTCTACGGCTTCCGAGGGGGGGCCGGCCGAACCACGGCTCTTGCTCACGTCGCCGCCTCGCTGGCCAGCCGCCAAGTATCTGTCGTCGCGGTCGACCTTGACCTGGAGGCACCCGGACTCGACCGCGTGCTCGGGTGTGCACCACCAACGAATGGCCACGGCGTGCTGGAGCTCCTTCGCCGCGCCGCAACCACGGACAGGGAACAGCTCGAAGGGGCGCTTCGTCTTGCGCCCCACCTTACGACGAGCCGGCTTGAGGTCGGAGCTCCGATCCGCGTGCTTCCCGCCGGTGCCCTGACCGAGACCTACCTGGAACGGCTAGACGATCTCGGAGTGCCGCTCTGGCATGTTGCCGAGGGACCCAGCCCGCTTGAAATGCTCGTCGCTAGAATCAAAGACGAGCTGAATCCGGAAGTTGTCCTTGTCGATTGTCGCACGGGCCTGTCCGGCCTATCTGCATCTGCACTGTTTCATGTTGCGGACGTCGTGGTTTGCATGCTACCGGTCTCCGGGCAGTCCTGGGACGGGTTTCGCGTGTTCCTCGAAGCGGTACGCGCCGCGCACGCGAACCGGGAGGGCTTGCCTGAGGTCCTGATCGTGCCGAGCATGGTTCCCGAGGGGCCCGAAGGCAGGTACAGACTCGCTGAGTTCGTCAGCCGTATCGAAGCGATGTACGCGGAGCTGGTTCTCGGTCAGGATGCCGCCTCGCTGGATGACGCGGATGTTGCCGAAAGGGTGCCTGTGGCGCGTGAAGGGATCGAGTACCGGCGCGGGATTGCGTTGGCGGACGCGTTGAGTACCGATTTTGTCCAGCGCTCCGCCGGCACGTACCGAGCCCTGCTCGACGAGCTCGACGCGCTTCTGCTGCAGCCCGCCGACGCGACTGTAGCCGGACTCCCCGCGTTCGAGCCACAGCAGGTGCTCGACGAGTTGTCCAAGCGTGCGGGCCTTTCGAACCTTGCTTTCGCGGAAAGCACGGATCCTGCCACCATCGTGCAGAACTTCGTGGATCCCGGTGACTTCAAAGCCATCTTGGATCGGGCGACCTGGTACGTGGTGGGATCCAAAGGGTCCGGTAAGACATGGCTCTATGCCTACCTGAGCTCGAAAGTCGGTCAGGCCCGGGTAACCAACATGACTTTCCTGCCGGCCCATGCCTCCAAGGACAGCGTCCTTACGGCAAGCGCTTTCAGGGAGCTCGAGCAGCACACGCGGCTGAAACTCAAGCAGAGACAGCTTCACGGCGCGTTCTGGCTGCTCTATGCCGCCAATCGTCTTTTTCGATACCGTCCCGATTCCTGGACGCGTATCGCGCACGACTTCCCTGCGCAGCAGCGACGTCTTGTGGGCGGCGTCGCGACAGCTTCGACGCCCCGCGCGCTTCAGACGGCGCTTGAAAGGGCGCTCGCCTATCCACGGGCGGGCACGTTGGCCGAGGAGCTGGTGCGCTCGATCGATGGGGAGCTCCTGTCTTCCGGGGACAGCTCCGTCGTGCTGCTCTACGACGGACTCGACATCGGGTTCGGATCCGATGCACGGTCGCTCGAACGAAGGCAGCGATTCGTCAACGGTCTCGTCGAGGCGCTTGAGAACCTACGGGGTGTTTCTCGTAAACTGAGCTTCAAAGTGTTCCTTCGCGAGGACATCTACTCCGACATCGACATCCAGAACCAAAGCCACCTTGCCGCGGCCACGGTCCAGCTGCGGTGGGATCCCAGCGATTTGTGGCGGCTGGGACTCAACATTGCTGCGACGAGCGAGACATACATGAAGGCCGTGGTTCACGGCTTGGATCCATCGGCCGCCCCGGGTCGGTGGCCGCAGGATGAAGGACGGCTGCGGCGTCTTCTGATCCCACTCTGGGGAGACAGCATGGAGAAGGGAAAGAAGGTATCGACCGCTCGCTTCATCCAGCGACGAACGTCTGACGGTTTGGACCGGATGTTTCCGAGGACCTTCGTTCAGTTGTTGGCGAAGGCGATCGAGCATCAGCGTTCGTTGGAGCCGCTCGCGGATCGAGTGCTTCGATCTGCCGCCATCCAGCATGGGTACACGGAAGCAAGCGCCGCTCGGGTTGACGATCTGCAGAAGGAGTACGTAACGCTGAGTCCCTATCTTTCGGCGATTCAAGGAATGAAGCCCACAGGAACGCTCTCCGAGGTTACGGCGTTCATGAAGAAGGAGCTTCGCAAGGCTGCCTCGCGGAAAAAGTCACCGAAGGGAGCACCTGCGGGCGCTCTGCACGCAGGGCCAGGCGGCTGGAACAAGGTCATCAAGAAACTACTCGAGGTTGGCGTCCTACGCGAGTACAGGCGAGCGAGAGGTGATGCAGGGGAGACGAAGTACGAGATATCCCTACTCTATCGGCCGGGACTTGGAATCAAAGCGTATGGGATCTGAAGACGCTGACGCTCCCACTCACAGCTTCTGTTTGCTACCTGGTTTGGGTTGATTTCCCCAGGAGGCTACCAAGCGGCCCCGACCTGCATCAAGGTTCAACGGCCACCAGGGCGGCGCAAATTGGAGCAAGTTTTTCGGTCAAGAGCCCGGTGCAGCCAAAGTCACAGATCCGACTACCGTCAAGGCTAAGCTGCCTAGCTGAACAAACGCGGGTCAGGGACCGAAAGGACCCGCCCGATGACAGGGGCTTGATGACTATCGGTCTAGAGACGATGGGGACCTATCCGGCATCATTCGACGGAGCTGATCTTGGACAGCGCACAGCAGCGTTGGCGATCGGTTCGTGATGAGCAAGACTGGTGTCCAGAATGCACCAGACGACGCTCGACGCGATCCTGATAGCGGGCGCGAACGGCTCCGGAAAGACCACCTTTGCCCGGCAGGTTTTGCGGGTTCGGTATCCGACAGCGGTGTTCCTCAACGCGGACGAGATCCAGCGAGAGAGCGCAGCGTATTCGCATCCTGTCGCGGCAGGGCGTGAGCTGGTTCGGCGGTTGAGCGACCTGGAGAAAGGCTGGAGCTCGTTTGTGGTCGAGACGACGCTTTCATCAAGGATGTACGCGAGGCGTATACCGAGCTGGGCCAGTCGAGGTTTTCGCACGAGTCTCCACTTCATCGAAGTACCCTCAGCCGATTTCGCGGTCAGGCGTGTCGCCACGCGCGTAGCCGCGGGCGGTCACTCGGTGCCTGAAGTCGACGTGCGACGCCGATTCCGAACCGGACTGGTTCTTTTTGCGAGCGTCTACAGGCCGCTCGTGGCAAAGTGGTATCATTGGTTCAGTGACGACGAAGGACTGCGTCTTGTCGAACAATCGAAATGACTACACGGCGGACGAGGAACTCGAGTTGTTCCTGGAGGCTGCTCGGCGTGCCAACTGGGACGCTCTGCACGGGCCGCAGCACCTCAGGTCCGGGAGGTTTCGACCGTGGCTCGACGGGTCGCCCTCGGACGCCACTTCAGTGCAGGACGCCGGGACCGTGCGGGAGCGCGGCAAGCTCCCCTAACCCCCGGAATCATTGGCAGGCGGTATGCGATTCGCCCGTCAGCGTCTCGCCGAGGCGCTCCGCGAACGCAACCCGACCTTCGCCGTCGGTCGCGGGCAACGCAGCGCCTTTTTCGAGGCGGTCGCGGCCGTGCGCGCCTTCCGCACGGCCTACCGCGCCGCGCTCGAAGCCTGGCGGCGGGGGTTCCGCGAGGCGCAGTTTC
>JAKSBK010000404.1 GCA_022361155.1 Pseudomonadota bacterium | reverse complement strand
TCTTTAGCCCAAGGACGGTGATGTGCCCCATGTTTCCGGCGGGATAGCCCGATACCTCCAGATCGTAGTGCAAGATCTTGCCTGGATAGCGTCCGTTGGTTCTGTCCGTGCCGATGAGCCAGGACCACTCGTGGTCCGTAGCCGGAGCTGGGGGCAACGGATGGGGGATATGGTGAAAAGCGGTAGGGCCCCAGATAAGTACCGAACCGATGTCAACGCCGCGCTTGGTCATCGCACGGAACAGCGGGTCCAAATTCAGGTAGCCGGGCGACACGTTGGGCGGCGGCCACCAGGGGCCGCCAGGACCTTGGCAGCCGTCGCTGTGGATGTGGGGGTCGGCGAAAAACCAGTTCCCGCTGGGTGCCGCACTGGATGCGGCTTCGAGATTAGCGACACGCGATTCGTGCGCGCCTTCCATGTCCAGAACACAGGCCGGCAAGACCCCAAGCCAAGCGACGGAAACAACCAAGCGAGCCCGCCCGACCTGACCGCGCCCTGCCGCGGTACACGATTCCTTGCTCATTGCACCCTCCTTCCGACGCCTACCGACGTGTCGGCACCGGATCGACTCTACACGCACTTCCCTAATCTCCCTGTAACACGATACCTGCCCTTGCCAAGACAGGTGTTGCCGGTTTGCTCCGGTTTGCTCCGGTTTGCTGTGGTCGTTGCCGCAGCCCACTCGTCGCTGCCGGTGCTCACGGCGAGCAGGCAGGTAGTCTCAGGCCCTGCACGAGGACGGGGCTGGTTCGCTGGGTGGTCGTGCCATCCCCTAGCTGACCCTGGTGGTTGCTTCCCCAGCACCATAGCTCGCCGTTGCCCAGCCGTGCGCAGGTGTGCATCCAGCCCAGCGTGAGCTCGACCGCCCCTCTGACTCCAGGTACCGGGCCCGGCACCCGCCTGTCTAGCGTCGTGCCGTCGCCCAGCTGAGCGCGGTAGTTAGCGCCCCAGCAGCGGAGTTCCCCGCCGAGTAACCGTGCACAGGTGTGCTGGCGCCCCGCCTTGATCTCCACCACATCTTGAAGCCCGGCAACCGCCACCGGTACTGGGCCGTAGAAGCCGCCCCAACACCAGACCTCGCCCGTCGCAAGCAGCGCGCAGGTGTCGTGCTCGCTGGCCGCAAGCTCGACGGCACGCCCAAGGCCTGCCACGGTGACGGGCTTCGTGCTGCCCGGCAGGGTGTTGCCGAGCTGGGCAGAGGGGTTGAAGCCCCAGCACCGAACCTCACCCGTCTGGAGCAGCGCGCAGGTATGAGCTATTCCTGCCTTGATCGCAGCAGCGTCCGCGAGGCCGCTGACAGCACGGGGCATCGCCCGGGGATGGGTCCGGCTTCCGTCTCCAAGCTCGCCGACAGAGTTCGCGCCCCAGCACCAAACCTCACCTGTGATCAGGCGCGCGCACGTGTGCCCTGAGCCCAGCGTGAGCTCGACGGCCGGGAGGTTCCCCAGGCTGGAGTCGCCGAGCTGACTCTCGCTATCCCGGCCCCAACACCGCACCCCTCCCGAGCGCAGACGCGCACACGTGTGGCTGCGACCCGCCCGGATCTCAAGGCTATCCATCACGTTGCTTGCGACAGGTAGGCTGCTGTGAGCGCCAATGGGTCCACCGAGCTCGTCCCAGGAGTTGCCGCCCCAGCACCAGACTTGGCCCGTCCCATCGCGCGCACACGTGTGGCTCCAGCCTGCCGTGATGCGCTGTTCGCAGGGCCTGCACGCGAGTGATTCGTCCACGACCCCGTCGCAGTCGTCGTCCAGGTCGTTGCAGCGCTCGGGGTCGGGACCGATGGCGCTGCAGTCGACCCACGCCCCGGCGGCGCAGCTCTCGCTGCCCGCTTGGCACACTCCGACATCGCTGCCGCACGGGCGCATCAAGGCCTCGTCCAGCTTGCCGTCGCAGTCGTCATCCACTCCGTTGCAGCGTTCGAGGCTGGGATGGACAGCGTCCTGGCATGCGGCCCAGGCGCCCGCTTCGCAAAGCTGGCTCCCTGCCTTGCACGCGCCCAGGTCCGAGCCGCACGGGCGCGTCGTGCCCGCT
>JAKSBK010000403.1 GCA_022361155.1 Pseudomonadota bacterium | reverse complement strand
TGACGGCGAAGAAGATGGGGAAGGCGGTCATGGCGGCGCCGATGGTGATCAGGATCTCGGTCCCGGCATAGCCGCGGGCGAGGGCGTAGACCGCGAGCTTGGTGGTGAACGCCGAGAGGATGACGGTGCCGGTCGGCGTCGCCTCGGGATAGGCGTCCTGCAGCCAGTTGTGCAGGAACGGGAAGGCGCACTTGATGCCGAAGGCGAGGAAGATGAGTTTGCCGCCCGTGCTCTCGATGCCGATGTGGCCGAAGGCGATGGAGCCGGTGGCGGACCCGTGCACCAGGATGCCCGCCAGCAGGATGACGCCGGAGCCGACCTGGATGATGAGGTAGCGCTGGCTCGCCTTCAGGGCCTGGGGCGTGCCCGCGGCCAGGATCAGGAACACGGACGAGATCGCCGTCAGCTCCCAGTAGACGAACAGGCTCAGCATGTCGCCGGCGAACACGGCGCCGAGGGCGCTGCCGGCATAGATCAGCGCCGCCATCTCCTGGCGGATGTCGTCCTGGTGGAGCGCATAGAGGTTGCCCAGGAAGGCGGCCAGCAGGAACACGTAGCCGAAGGCCAGCGCCAGGGCGTCGACCCGCAGCAGCTCCACCTGGTAGCCCATGAAGGGGAACGCCTGGCTCATGCCCGCATCCAGGTTCAGCACCTGCCAGAGCCCGATCAGCGGCAGCAGCAAGAGCCAGGTGCGCCGCCAGGCCAGCCCCAGGAAGGGCAGCGGCAGCGCCCCCAGGATCAGGATCAGCGCCGGCGTGAACTCAACGGTCATAGTAGTCCTCGTCGCGCTTGATGAGCTTGCGCAGGTACTTGCCGGCCATGACGATGCCGAAGAACGAGACGAAGCCGTAGAGGGCGTAGAAGCCGAACACCTCCTCGGCCTCGAAGTGCGGGTGCTTGTGGTAGAGGGCGTCGGCCAGGAACAGGCCGGCGCACACGGCCACGATGGCCCAGACGACCTTCCGCACGTTGGCCGGATGGTCGAGCCAGCGCTTGGGTTCGTGCTCCAGGTGCGGATGGTCGCTCATGGCGTCGGTCCCGTCAGTTGACGATGGGCCTGAGGAAGTCGTGGATGCGGCCGGCGAAGAAGAACAGGGCCAGCGAGCCCGCCGCCGCCGTGGCGATGGCGATCAGGCAGGGCAGCGGGGCCTCGCGGATGCCCAGGCGCTCGACCACC
>JAKSBK010000402.1 GCA_022361155.1 Pseudomonadota bacterium | reverse complement strand
GCATGGAGGCGTTGCGGGACTGGCTGTTTGCGCTCGAGCCCAAGCCCGCGCCTCGTTCGCAGGCCGATCCGGCGGTCAAACGCGGCGCCGGGCTCTTCGCCTCCGCCGACCTCGCCTGCGCTACCTGCCACTCGGGGCCGAAGTTGACCGATAACTCGAGCCAGGATGTGGGTACGGGGCGTCCAGGCGAGCTCTTTCAGGTGCCGTCGCTGCGCGCTATCGCCTACCGTGCACCCTTCATGCACAACGGATGCGCCCAGAGCCTGAAGCAGCGCTTCGATAAGGCCTGCGGCGGTGGCGATAAGCACGGTCGCACCTCGCGGCTCTCGCCCGCGCAGCTCGACGATCTGGTAGCCTACCTCGAGTCGCTGTAAGGGGCTCGCCGCTACCACCGGCAGCCTTGCTCAGCCAAAGGCAGCGGCCACCGAACGTTGCGAGGCGTCCAGTGCGAGGCATCGAGGACATGCATGGAGCAGCGCTGCGACGTCGCGAATTCATCGAGCAAGCGGCGGCGGGTGTGCTGCTGGGGGTAGCCAGCCGCGCGCGGGTCGCCAAGGCAAACGAGAGGGTCAGGGGAGCGGATGCCAGGCGTCTGGCGCGGGACGAGACCTACTGGAGGGAAATACGCCAGGCGTTCAGCGTGAGCCGGAGCGTGATCAACCTGAACAACGCGGGCGTCTGTCCCTGTCCGCGCATCGTCACCAACGCGGTGGTGGACCACATCTGGGAGCAGGAGAAGGTGCCGCCGCATACAGCGTTCACGACGCGAGGGCCGCGCATGGAGGTGGTTCGAGCAAAGCTGGCGAGGCTGTTCGGATGCGGCGCCGAGGAGATCGCGATCACGCGCAATGCCACCGAGTCGCTGCAGATAGTGCTGCTCGGCGTGCCGCTGGCGCGCGGCGACGAGGTGCTCACGACGACGCACGAGTACTGGGCCATGCTGAACGCGCTGGAGCAACGTCGCCGCCGCGACGGAATCCGGGTCAAGAAGGTCGATGTGCCGGTTCCGCCCCGTTCCCCAGGGGCCCTGGTCCGGCTTTTCGAGCGAGGCCTGACGGACAGGACCAAGTTGATCCTGGTGTCTCACCCCGTCAACCTCACGGGTCAGCTGTTTCCAGTCAAGCGCATTTGTGAGCTCGCTCATGCCCGCGGTATCGAGGTCATCGTAGACGGCGCGCAGTCGTTCGGACAGCTGGATTACAAGCAGGCCGACCTCGGCTGCGATTACTTTGGCACCAGTCTGCACAAGTGGCTCATGGCGCCCAAGGGTACGGGCATGCTGTTCGTGCGCAGGAACAAGATCGAAAAGACCTGGCCGCTCCTGCCTGCATCGCCCGACCTGATCGACAACGTGCGCAAGTTCGAGGCCATCGGCACCGCACCTGCGACTCCGCTCGCTATCGGTGAGGCGATCGCCTTCCATAACGGGATCGGTGCCAAGCGAAAGGAAGAGCGCTTGCGCTACCTGACGCACTATTGGGCCAAGCGTTTACGCGCTCTTTCGGGAGTGCGCCTGCACACTTCGCTGGACCCTCGGATGAGCTGCGCCATTGCGACGCTGCAGATACGGGAACTGCCGCCGGCTGCGATCGTCGAGCATCTATGGCAAAAGCACCGGATCCTGACCGCGAACGTGTCCAAGCGCGTGCCGGCGCTCAAGGGGGTCCGCGTGAGCCCGAGCCTTCACAACACAATCGAAGAGCTGGATCACTTCTGCAACGTGATGGAAGGGATCGCGCGCAGGGGTCTGCCGGCGGCGGGCTGACGAGGTTCGCGGTACCTGTTCAGGCCCCAGTCAGTCGGGTCTTGCTATACTCCAAGCGTGGGTGCTTCGTGCCAGCACGTGTGCGGACGACCGTAGCTGTATGGAGCCTATGGCTGATCGCGGTCATCAAGCCATGTCCGCCAGGCTACACGTGCGACGACAAGGATCAGGTGTGCAAGTAGCTCTGCTCACATGCAGGGCTGAGCCTTTTGGTGCAGGAACTTCGTGCGGTCTACGCAGCCCAAGTTCGGATCCAGCGGCGTGAAGTCGATACCGCACATGCCGTTCATCATGCAGCAACCCGCAAGCCCAAACGTCAGGCCCTGTACGAGCGGTTGGCAGACGTCGCTCTGCGTGCCGGGCTGGCCGCGAGCTGCGCACTCGGTCGCGCCGTGGAATTCGAAGCCACATTCGTTCGCTGCTGTGCAACACGGCTCCAAGCCGTCTCTGATCGCAAGCTCCGAAACGGTGCATGGATCGCACGACAAGCCACTGCCTGCGCCGGCTCCACCGCTTCCCGCGGGAATAATACCCTGCGGGCCTGAATCTCCACCGCATGCGGCTATCAGCGGGAACATTACGAGCTGGTGGCAAAGCGGTACGCGCATGATCGACCTCTCTTTGTGCAGACCCCGTTCTCTTGTTGCGTGAACCTCGCTCGCGCCCGTCCTCCAAGTTCTGCATAGGCCCGGCGCACGGTGAGTCAAGTCCGCCATCTGCACTTTGTGGAGACTCCCGGAGCTCGACAAACCGCCTGCAAACCGAAATCGATCAAGTGTGCAAATCCCACCTTTGATCGCACCCGATGGTGCAGCAGGCAAGACGGCCCGCACGAGGATCGCCCGAGCAGCCGCTCGGGGACTCAGCGCCGAGACTTTCGCAGGGCCGCGGGCTTGTGCTTGTCTGGGTGGGCGCGTTTGGCGCGAGCGCTGCTGCGTGCGGGCGCGTGCCTGACATGCTTGTCGAGCCAGTCGAAGGACTCCGCCAGCACGTGCAGTACCGACTCACGTGCCCGGTAGCCGTGCGACTCGTGGGGCAGAAGCACGAGGCGAGCGGTACCCTCGAGGCCCGAGAGCGCGTGGAAGAGCCGTTTCGACTGCAGCGGAAAGGTGCCGGAGTTGTTGTCGATCTGGCCGTGGATCAAGAGGATGGGTTCGTTCAGCTTCTCGGCCGAGAACAGCGGCGACACGCTCACGTAGGTGTCGGTCGCGGCCCACAGGGTCCTGCGCTCGCTCTGAAACCCGAAGGGCGTGAGCGAGCGGTTGTAAGCCCCCGAGCGTGCGATGCCGGCACGGAACAAATCGGTATGCGCAAGCAGGTTGGCGGTCATGAAAGCCCCGTAGGAGTGACCCGCGATCGCAACACGGTCGCGGTCGATTACGCCGAGCTTGTCCACCGCCTCGATGGCCGCTTCGGCCGCCGCGCTGATTTGAAGCACGAACGTGTCGTTCATCGTCTCGGGCTCGCCCACCACCGGCATGGCCGCCCGGTGAAGCACGGCATAGCGCTGCGTGAGGAACATCAAGGGCGAGGTTCTGGCGAGGCGAGTGAAGCGCGTGGGCGCTGCACGTACCTGTCCTGCCACGCTGCGATCCTTGTATTCGCGCGGGTAGGCCCAAACCACGAGCGGATGCCTGTCCCCGGGCCGGTGGTCCGGGGGAAGATACAACGTCCCTGAAAGGGGGACGCCGTCCTTGCGCTTGTAGCGCAAGAGCTGCTTGCTGATCGTGCTCAGCTTGGGGTGAGGATGCGGAAACGAAGTGAAGGCCGTGCGATGGTCCCCTTGCCACAGGTGGTAGTTGGGGGGTTCGCTGGGGGTCTCCTTGCGCACGATCCAGCGCGTTGGGTCGTCTTGGACCAGACCCACGACCTGGGCGTATGCACCCACGGGCGAACGAAACAGGCGCGTGGTGTGCCCGTCCTGGAGCCGGCATTGGTCCAAGAAGGGACGGTCGCCCTTGGGGCTGGCTCCCTTGCCGCTCAGCAGGATCCGTCCTCGGTCTACCTTGACCGCGTGCTGGCCGTTGGCCAGGCGCGTATACAGCGGCATACCGGGATCCCTGTAGCGGTCGTGTACGGAGCGATCGAAGAGCACGTGTGCGAGATCGGGCCGGTTCAGGTCTCGCAGCACCGTCGTGGTCCAGCGCCGATCACGGTCGTAGTCGCTGACCAGGTACTGCCCTTCGGTTTGCAGCCAGGCGACCCGCGTTAGGCGCTGAGGCGCGCGTGCGATCTCCGTGGCATCCTCGAAGGGGGCTTGCATGCGCATCAGCCGATCGCGATGCGCGACTTTGGTGTTCGGGTCGCCGCCGTCGAGTGCCTCGCTCCAGATCAGGGCGGCTTGCGCGGTTGGCTGCCAGTGCGCAGCCCGCATGCCGGTGGTCACGCCTTGGATCGGGACCTCCTCGGCCTTGGGCAGCTGTGCCAGCACCTTCGGTCTTCCGGGCCCGACGAACGGCCAGAGCTCGTAGCTGCGCGCAAAGCGATAGTAGGGAACCACGCGCGAGAACGGTCTCTTTATCCGCTGCACCAGGACATGCTCGGCATTCGGCGCCACATCCGCCTGCGTGAAGATGCCGGCATCGCCCAAGGCGCGGCTGCTTCCGTCCAGCTCGACCACGAGCAAGCGACTGCGCGCATGGTATTCGAAGAGCAGCTCATCGAATTCGTCCTGCAGCAGGTCCTGGTAGGTGCGGTTGGCGGCCTTGCGCCCCGACGTCGTGGAGACGATCGGCCCGATCGGCTGGCTCGGGCGCGTTGGGCTTGGACCGCGCTCTTGCGGCCGCGCCCAGACGAGCAGGCCGTCGCCCTTGGGCAGCCACACAAACCCTTCGGTCAGCGTGGCGTTCAGCGGCCGGTCGAGGACTTGTTTGGCGTGTCCGCTGAGCGCATCCGCCACCCAGAGCTTGACGCCGTCGTCCGCGGTGATCGTAAACGCGACGTGGGTGCCCCGAGGGGACCAGCTCGGAGCGCTCAGCTGGCTGCCTTCGGGAACACGGACGGCCACCTGCTTGCCATCCAGCACGTTCTTCAACCGGATCGAATCGTAAAAGCGCGTGCGGCGACGCTGCCCGTAATCGGGATCGATCCGCACCCCGGCCAGACGCAGCATTGGACGTGCCAGCAGCCTGATCGGAGGCAGCGCGGGGTAGGAAGCAATGGCCGCCCGCGTGTGCGCGTGGTCGAAAACCACCGAAGGGGTTGGGTCAGCGTCCACGATCTGGACCACTTCGGGTGCGGGCACGCGGTACGTCGACTTCAGGGTCGGCGCGCTCGCACGCGGCGATCCTTGCATCTTGGGGGTCGGTTGTGCTGTTGGTTGCGCCGGGTGTGCCTCGACGCCGGGCTCACGTTGGCTGCCGGAAGGGTCCTGGCATCCGCCGCACAACCCGAGCCCAGACCAGACGGCCACGAACAGGCTCGTGGCGGGTTTGGAGATCCCCGGCCGCGCGAGTCTCGTGATGGACGAATGGCTTACCGGCATCGCTTTGTCCCTGCCGCCCAGGACGGCCACGACTCCTTAGGGCCCGCGGAAGAATAACTCGTCTGTATCGCCGAGGGCCGGGCACCGTTGGCAAGGCGCATCGACGAGGAATATTGGGGATATTTGGAGGAGGCGCAACATAGCCAGCGGTGGTCGGAACCGGTGAGATGGATGAGTTATTCTTCCGCGGGCCCTTAGCTTGCGGGCCGCTCTGCGCCGCCGCTCAGGAAATCGCTGGCATAGGCGCGTAGCTCGGGTACTTGTTCGTCGAGGATCTGGGAGATGCAGCGCAGCTCGTAGCTGCGCAGGCGAGGCGGGTGAGCACCCTGGGCGAGCAGAGCGCGGTTTACGCGCTCGCGGCCAGCCTGCCACAGGGCGCGCAGGTCGTCGGCTTCGTCGTCCAGGGCCAGCTCGCGCGAGAACGCGCGCTCGAACAGAGCCTCGAGCGATAGGGTCTTCTGGCGCGCACGTCGCTGCCAAACGTGCACGCCGTACGTGCCGGCACAGGCAGCGGCGGCCACGAGCAGCAAGCCGGTTATCCACTGCCAGCGCGTCTCGCCAGCCCAGGCATAGGCTGCGCTGATGGCGAGCACTGCCGTCAGCGCGATGGCGCCTCCGGCAAGCCAGGTGTGCAGCTTGTGCTTCAACCGTTCGCGGCTCAGCTGGGTCAGCACTTGTGTGTGCAGGCGCAAGCGCCGGGTGTACTCGTACAGATGGCTGATCACGTTGTCGAGCCGCCTGTAGGGAGCCCGCTGCACCTCGGCCGCCACCTCGTCGAGCGAGCGATCGAAGTCGGCAAGGGGAATGCTCTTGGCCGGCACGGGACGTTCGACGGAGGGCAGGTAGGTGTTGTAGACGTGCGGCAGATCCTTGCGCGGGATGGCCTTGGCAAGGTTCCAGCACAGGGCACCGTAGGCGCGCGCAAAATCGCGCATGGTCGTGAAGCGATCGACCTTGTTGAAGATCAACAAAAGCTTGTGATCCTGGCCCGTGAGCGCGTGCGTGAGCACCTGCAACGTCTCACCGGTGGTACCTGGCTTGTCCGGGTCGAAGAGCAGCAGGATGACGTCGGCGCGTTCGGCGAACCAGCGCACAACCGCCGAAAAATCGTAGCCGCGGTCGATCTTGGCGTCCGCGGAATCGATCATCCCGGGCGAGTCCACCAGCGCGATCCCCTGGAGCTTGGGGTTTTGGAGGCGCCTCATGCGCAGGTGGCTCGTGAGCTGAGGCCCGAACTTCTGCAGGTCGCCCCATGGCAAGTCGGGATCGGTGACGATAGCTGCGCCGTCGCGATCCTCGACCTTGTCACCATGGGCAAGGATCGTGAAGCCGTCGTCGATGGGCGCGATGCCTGTACGCTGCAGCTGCTCGCCCGTCAGGTGGTTGATGAACGAAGACTTGCCCGAGGAGTGGTTGCCCAGAAACAGCACGAGCGGAGTGCCCGATGTCTGCCCAGAGGGCGAGGGTTCGAAGTCGAAGCGAGCGGCGATAGGATCGAGCATGCCCTCGTAGAGCTCGCGCACTCGGCCTTCTATCTCGACAAAAACCTCCGGGTCGGGCGCCTGCTTCATGTCCGCGCGCAAATCACATCGCGAGCCAGCGAATCGAGCACTACGACGTGCAGTAGCCGCCCTTGGCGCGCTGCACCTGGCGCTGCAGCTGCTTGGCCTGCTGCAGCAGGGCTTTGCGCGGCCGGCGCTTCAGCAGAGCAGCCAGCGCGTTCTTGGCGTCGGTGCACGCATGCAGCTGCCAAAAAGATTCCGCCATGCCGTAAAGCGCATCGTCGATCACGTTGCTCTTCGAGTGATTCTTGATGATCTTTTGGAACTCGCCCAGGGCCGTCGCAGGCCGGTGGGCACTCAAGTAGCTCAGGCCGATCCAATACTGTGCGTCGTCGACTTGGTCGTCGTCGCTGTAGCGCTCCATGTACGCTCTGAACAGGGCGCGTGCCACCGAATGCTCGTTGTTCTGAAAGGCCCTGTAGGCCTTGGTGTAGTGGGCAACCTTGTCCTTGGGGATCTCCTTCTCGTCGATCGGCATATCGAGCCCCGCCTTGCGTGCGACCTTGTCGAGACGCTGCTCGAGCTGCCCTCGCATGCTCGCCGCTTCGCGTGCGGCGTTGTCGATGTGATGCATGGTCTCGGCCAGCTGGCCCTCGACGGCGGCCAGCTGTTCCTTGAGCTGCTGGACCTCTGCGCCCACATCGGCGTTGTTGCGCCTGAGCACGGCGGTAGCCTCGTCGAGGACCTGTTGCAGCTGCGTGATCTGGGTGGCGAGCCGCTCCTGCTCGGACACCAGCCCGGCCTCCAGCTTGCTGATGCGCTGGTCGAGCGCCTCCAGGCGCTGCGCGTGGGTATCCGTGCTCTGGCGCAGCAAATCCCCCTCGCCACGCGTCGTCCACAAGAAGCATCCGCTCAAGCACCAAGGCAGCAGCAGCAGGATCATGAGCCCACCCGGCGGCCTCGTTTCGAACCGACGCCTCGACACGGGGCTCTCAGCGCGCGTCGAAATCAACCCGGCGATCCTCCGCCCAGCTCGATTCATCCATGCCCCGCGCCATCTCTTCGCCCATGGACGAAGTCGTGATATGGGCGTCGACGCCAAACGACTGCAGGTACTGCCTGGCCGAGCGAGCCCGCCGATCACCGAGCGCCAGATTGTACTCCTCGGTGCCGCGAGGATCGGTGAACCCGGTCAGGTGCACGTTCCGGTAGCCTCGCGTACCCAGGCAGCGAGCGTTGCTGCTCAGACGATCACGGGTGCCGGCCGTGAGCTCGCTCGAGTCGTAGTCGAAGTACACCGACTGCACCGAGCAGCGCGGCTCTTCGGGCGGGGGCGGCGGTTCGGGCTCGGGATCGGGCGGCTCGAGCTTGTCGATGCATCGGCCGTCGCTGCACTCCTGTCCGTGTGCGCAGTCACCGTCGCCGGCGCAATAGCCCTCGATGTCGTCGCAGCGTCCTCCGCTGCACTCCTGGCCTGGACCGCAGTCGCCGCTGTCCCTGCACTTCTGGCACATTTTGTTCACACAGAACTCACCCTTGTGGCAGTCCTTGTCATCGTCGCACTTGGGATAGTCCGGCCCGCAGGCTGCCAAACCAAAAACCAGGCTGGACAGCAACGCCATGGTCGCCGAGCTGAACGACCCGGCGGGTCTGAGCCATGCCGCCGGCGCGGCGGCGAACGTGATGTCAGCGGATTGGCTGTCTTGCCTCGGTCGAGCCCTCAGTTGTGGTTGCACGGTGCTTCCCTCTCGTAGGCTTGCGAGTTGACCCTGGAGCGCGTGGAAGCTGAGCTAGTCCAGCGCCTTGTGCTTGTCAACGGCATCCGTCGTCCGTACAGTGCGGCCGCTCGTGACCACAGCCGCAGCCAGCCGTGCTGCCAAGAGCATTTTCGTTTCGGCTGCCGACACGCGCCGGATTCTGTTCCTGGCCGTGCCCGCGATGTTGGCCTTTCTCACGCAGACGGCCGTCAACATCGTGGACACGTGGTTCATCGGGCAGCTCGAGGAGCCGGCTCGCAGCAACGGCCAGGGGATGCTGACCCACGCGCTCACGCTGCTCTGGGCTGTCGGAGGGTTCTTCTCCGCCATCTCCGTGGGCACCCAGGCGATGGTAGCGCGGCGCATGGGCGAGCAAGCCAAGAGTGCGGCGGGCGCTGTCTTGCTGAACGCGAGCACCCTGGCTGCAGTAGCCAGCCTCGCGGCTGCCATAGCGTGCTGGCTCGCGATCCCGAGCATGTACGAATACCTGTCGGACGACCCCAACTACATCGAGCTCGGCGTCGATTACACCCAGTGGCGCTTCGTGGGCGTGACCTCGATGGTCGTCACCGCGGCCTACAAGGCGTTCTACGATGGAACGGGCCGGACCTATGTGCACTTCGTGGCCGCGGTGGTGATGAACATCGTCAACCTGCTCCTGTGCTACGCACTGATTTTCGGCAACTGGGGGTTTTCCGAGCTCGGCGTCAAGGGTGCCGGCGTCGCGGCTGCTGTTGCCTCCTGGGTCGGCCTCGGGGTCATGATCGTGTTCACGTTGCGGCCGTCCGATCGGCGGATCTATCGCCCTTACCGAGTACGGCTGCTCTCGCCGGGTATGGTGCGTGAGCTGGCGCGGATCTCGACGCCGTCGGGTGTGGCCACCACGGTCGTCATGACCGGATTCTTCGTCTTTCGTCAAATCGTACAGCACCTGGATGCCGACTACCTGCAGCGGGGAGGCACCGAGGCCGTCTACGGAGCCGCCACCACCATCATCATCAACGTGCTCAGCGTCAGCTTCTTCTCGTGCATGGCCTTCGGGGTGGCCACCGCCACGCTGGTCTCGCAGAGCCTCGGAGCGCGCGACCCCGATGGCGCCGAGCGCTACGCCTGGAGCAGCGTCAAAATAGGCGTGCTGGCCTTCAGCATCGTCGGGGCGCTCGAAGTCGCGTTTCCGCAGGCGCTGATCGCCGTATTCAACGATTCGGAGGAAGTGATCCGCGTGGGGACTCCTTCGATGCGCTTGGCCGGGGCCTGCGGTCCGCTGATCGCGGCGGGCATGATCCTGACCCAGGCGCTTTTCGGGGCCGGCGATACGCGCTTCGTGATGATGGTGGAGTTCGCGCTGCATCTGGGATGCATGGTCCCGTGCGCGTACCTGTTCGGCCTCACGCTCGAAGGGGGGCTTTTAGGCGTGTGGAGCGCGGCCGCCACGTACGCGCTGCTGCTGACCCTCGTCATGGCATTCAGGTTTCGGGGGGGCTCGTGGAAGCGGATCCGGATTTAGCCCGCGGCTGCTCGCGGGCGATCAGTGCTCGCGCGAGCAGGATCATGCCGAGCACGAGCATCAGCAGCCGGCCGGGCGCACGGGGCGCGTACCCGGCCGAGAGCAACAGCGTCATCCCCATCCCGGCCTGCACGCGCACCCGCTCGCAGCTGAGCAGGGCTGCCAGGGCCCCGCCTATGCCTATACCCAGGGGCACGACGTACAGCCCGACTGCCGAGTCCAGAAACCAGGCCACGCGCTGCGCGTGGTACAGCAGCAGCCGATAGTCGCGGCCGAATTGGGCCTGGGCCATGTAGGCGGCCGTGCCCGCCAGCCCCGCGAGAACACCGCCCGCGCCGACCGCAACGCGATCGCGCCAGCCGCGACCGCGCGGAACGAACAGCACGGCTGCGGCTACCAGCAGCGCCAGGTAGCAGCACTCGCCAAGGCCTCGAAGCACTTCATAGGCCCCGAGCGCTTGTGCGCTGAGCTTGCGGCGACCAAACAGCTCCGTGACCTGTGCCAGCAGCGAGAAGCTCGCCACCAGGGCGGCCCCGCCGGCGACCACACGGCTCATGGGGCGCTCCACCTTGCGCAGCGCGATCATCATGACCAGCACACCGAGGACGTTGGCGGCGCCGGTTCCGAAGCGGACGAGCTGCCCTATGGAGCCCACATACTGGGGCCCGACCGCGGCGAAGGCCCCCGTGGCGAGAAACATCGCCCCGAAGCAGGCCAGCATCACGCGGCGAAGCAGGTTGGTGTGGCGATCGCTCCGAACGAACACCACCAGGCCGGCAAGAATTGCGGCGACCGCCGCGACGGCACAAAGATTGCTGGCAAAGTCGCCCCAGCGATGGGCACGCAACAGCAGACCGTGCTCGACGCGGCCGCTCAGCGGGGGCAGCACAACCCGCTTGAGTGCCAGGTCCACGAAGGCCGCCACGGTCGCCAGGGCACTCAGCACAGGAGCCTGAGCCAGGTCGGCGACTCCGTTTGCGGCCAGGCGCGCTCGCCAAGGCAGCCGCCGCCCAGCCTTCGGCCCTTCCTCCGGTGCCTCCCCCGGCCCTTCCTCCCGCTCGCGCAAGACCTGATCCGAAGCCTGTGCGTCGCTACGCCCTTCATTCATGAAGGCCCGCCGACCCCTGGCGCTGGCACGCTGCCGGAGCAGGCGCGGTGACCGCTCGACCTGGCGCGCGTCCCCTGGTATCGATGGCGTCTAAGTGATGGAAGCCCGACACGACTGGACCCTCATACAGGCCAAACAGTTGTACACCAAATCGCTGCCGGAGCTGATCCACTCTGCGCAGCGCGTGCATCGTGAGCACCACGATCCGACCACGGTACAACTGTGCAGTCTGTTGTCGGTCAAAACAGGCGGCTGCCCGGAGGACTGCAGCTACTGTCCGCAAAGCGCACACCACAACACCCACGTCGGGTCCGAGCGGCTGCTCGATACCGCCGAAGTACTGCGCAGGGCCAAGCAGGCCCGCGCCGGCGGCGCGACCCGCTTCTGCATGGGGGCTGCCTGGCGCGAGGCGCGCGACGGCCAACAGTTCGAGCGCATCCTCGACATGGTGCGGGGCGTCCGGGCGCTCGGTATGGAAGCCTGCGCCACCCTGGGCATGCTGAGCGACGCGCAGGCCGAGCGGCTCGCGGACGCCGGATTGACCGCGTACAACCACAACCTGGACACCTCGCGCGCGTTCTACGGCGAGATCGTAACCACGCGCACCTACGACGAGCGTCTCGCGACGCTTCAGCGCGCGCGCGATGCGGGGATCTCGCTGTGTTCGGGCGGGATCATCGGTATGGGCGAAACGGTCGACGACCGTTGTCGCTTGCTCGTGACGCTGGCCAACCTCAGGCCGCAGCCCGAGAGCGTGCCCATCAACGCGCTGGTCGCGGTCGAGGGAACGCCGCTCGCCCGCCGGCCACCGGTGGACCCTTTGGATCTCGCGCGCATGTGCGCGACAGCCCGGCTCATGCTGCCCGAAGCCCGAGTCAGGCTGTCCGCGGGTCGAACCGCCCTGAGCCGAGAGGCGCAGGTGCTGTGTTTTCTCGCCGGAGCCAACTCGATCTTCTACGGCGACGGCCTGCTCACCACGCCCAATCCCGAGCAGTGCGAGGACCGGCGCCT
>JAKSBK010000401.1 GCA_022361155.1 Pseudomonadota bacterium | reverse complement strand
GGTCGCGCACCGACCAGGCCAGCGCATACTTCTTCTGTGGCGGCGTTGCGCAATACCATCGAGCCCTTGATCCGGAGCTTTCGATTCGGCAGAACCTCCAAGCCACGATATTGTCGGAGTTTGCTCCGCTGTTCCGTGAGCCCGACTTCCTGCTGCGTGAAGAGCTTCGTGATCTTGAGAAGTACCACGCGGTGCTTGCCTCGGTAGCTTCAGGCGCCAACACGCTGGTCGCGATCGCGTCTCGGACGCAAGTCCCGCGTGGCAGCGTGCACTACTACACAGAAACCCTGAACGAGCTCGGCTACATCACCAAGAGCTACCCGCTCTCTCGACTGGGCGGCCGTCCACCCACCCGCAGCGTCCGCTTCGTGTTGGGCGATGCGCTCTTGCGCTTCTGGTTCCGATTCATTTTCCCCAACCAGAGCGCAATCCTCCGCCACGGCCCACGCGATGCCTACCGCCACTACGTCGCCCCCGAGCTCGACGCCTACTTTGGCTACTGCTTCGAGCTTCTGTGCCGCCAGCAGCTGCCGGCGATCTATCAGAGCGAAGGCGTGAACGGACGCTTCGAGGTCGGCGAGTTCTGGAACAAGCAGGTACAGATCGATGTCGTCGGCATCCGTGACGACGGCAGAACCGACCTCGGCGAGTGCAAGTGGGGTACGGTCCGGTCCGCGGTGGCCCTCGAGCGGCTGCTCGCACGCAAGCTCGCGGCCTTCCCCAATCCGAGCGGGCACACCCTGCACTCACGCCTGTTCGTACGCAACAGGCCCCGCGGCCTTCGTTCCGCACCGGGCACAAGCTGGCACGATCTTCGCGATCTGTACTCGGCACCGACTGCCGGCTAACCGCAAATGAAGCCGACCAACCGCTCGAACCCGCAGTCACGGCACAACGCGGGTCACGCAGCCATGCATCAAGCGCTGGCAGCCGGGCTTGGCCTGCTCTTTGCCGTGCTTGGCAACCTGATGGGTAAGCTCACCAAGAATTCCTTCGTGGGCATGCCGTCCGGTGACCGGGGGGAAAGGCGGCTTTCTGGGCGGCTTTCGTCATCGGCCTGACCCAACGAAAGGCACACTCCGCGACCGGCGACGGCGGCGCGGTTGGCTTTGCACAAAACGTCGGGTCCGCTAGCGATAGCGCTCGTGGAGCCAGCGCTTGATGACGCCGATTTCGTCGGGGCAGACTTCGTGCCCCATCGGAAACTCGTGCCACTCGATCGGCCGGCTAGGATCGAGTTGTCCTGCGGCATCGTGCGCATGACGGCCGCCGCGCATGGGCACTACCGGATCGTGGCGCCCGTGGCAAAACAGAGCCGGCGTCTGCCGATTCGCGGAAGCTGCTTCAGCAACGAAGTCGTCCGCCATGACCAGGTACGCGCTCAGTATCATCAAGCCTCGCAGCGCCACGGAGTAGCGCGACCCTACGTGCAGCGCCATCGCGCCCCCTTGGCTGAACCCGGCCAACACGACCTTCGCCGCGGGAATATCCCGGTCGTTCTCGCGAGCGATCAGGGCTTCGATCTTCAAGGCAGAGGCTCGGATTTGCTCTGCGTTTTCGCGCTCGGTGCCGAAATCGAACGTGCGAATGTCATACCATGCAGGCATGACCGCGCCGCCGTTGATGGTGACCGGGATCTGCGCTGCGTGCGGAAAGACAAACCGGATCTGCGGTAGCTCCAGGATCGGAACCAGGGGCTCAAAGTCATGGCCATCGGCTCCCAGACCGTGCAGCCAGATAACCGTCCCGGCCGGCTTGGCGTCGGGACTGACTTCTACACAAGGCAGGACATCGATCATGGTAAGCACTCCTTGAGCATCCTGAGGAGAGAGCATCCTCAAGCACATCCATTATAATGTCAGCTCAGGCGAGCCCGACACGTGTCTGTTGGGAGGGTCACGGGTCCGACGGGCGGGGCAAGCGGGGCCCACAAGGCGGCGTCCGCGTTTGGAGCAAGTGGTGCCCAGTTCCGGGCGCTCCACTCGTGTTCACGGCTGCCCCACTAGAGAGCATCGCGGCCGGCGAGTGGCTCGCTCAGGCGGCGTTGCGCGCGTAGAGATGGCTGGCCGCCCGGACGCCCTTGACGTGCTGCTGGCCCCGGCGGGCACCTTCCAGTCGGATGCGCTCGACCTGCCCCACCATCCCGAAGAACGTGCGGGCGTATTGCTGCACCGAGCCGACGAACGTCTCGGCATTCAGCCCTGCTCGCTCGACCAGCGGGGCCAGCTCTTCGGGGAGCACGCCGCGTTGATCCGTGCGGATCGCTTGACCCGTGTGACGCACCAGCTGCTCGTAGTCGTCGAACAGCATCGGAATAGGTTCGCGATCACGGCCATCCCGGGGGCTAGCTACCTCGGGCGCCACCGGAGACTGAAACGGCAGCAGCTCCGCTAGCTTCGAGCGGCGGCGGCGAGCCTTGCGCTTGGGGGCCTTGGGCTTGGGCTTGCTCGCGCCCGCGTCCCTGCTTGCTTTGGCCTCCCGCTGCGCTGCCTGCCGCAGCCGCTCCTGGATCGAGGTGAAGTCCGAGCCCTCCAGGCTCTTGGCGATGCCCGCGCGCACCGGGTTCAGGTCCACGTACGTCATGCAGGTCAAGAGCGCCCCTTCGTCCAGCAGGGCCTGGC
>JAKSBK010000400.1 GCA_022361155.1 Pseudomonadota bacterium | reverse complement strand
TCGGCGGTTTATCAGGGACGCCGTGCGGTACGGGCTGGTGCAAGAGCGCGTGCTACGTGAGCGCTTGAAGCTCATGCCAGTAGACAACGAGGCACTCGAGCGGCTCGGAGCGCGGCTCGACGCGGTGTTCAGTTTCTCGGGCTAGCCCGTTGGACGCCCCTTGGGGAGGCCAGCGACATGGCCATCGTCGCTCTCAACCCCTCGAGGTCCGTGAGGCCGAGCTTGCGCTCCCGGGCGGCCAGCGCGCTGACTCGTCTGGTGCTGCTGGTGCTGCGGCGGGCGGTGCTGGGCGGCGACATTGCCCAAGAGCTGCGACGCTGGGCAGGCCTTGTGCGGGAAGTCCATGGAGCAGCCGACGGGGGGGAAGCGTTAAGCATGGTCCTGCGCTATGTATTGCTGAAGACCGAGGTTGCCCCCGAGGCTGTTGAGCGCTTCGTGGTGCAGGAGGTCGGTGAGCAGGCAAGAGAGGTGTATGTGACAGCTGCACAACGAATAGCCGAGGAGGCACTGGCACGAGGCCATGCCGAGGGTAGGGCCGAAGGCAAGGCCGAGGGCAAGGCCGAGGGCAAGGCCGAGCTTGTGGGTCGTCAATTGCGGCTGCGCTTTGGCGAGCTCCCGCAGAGCGTGCAGGAGCGGCTTGCCGGCGCGACCGTGGAGCAACTCGACACGTGGGCCGAGCGTGTGCTCACGGCACCGAGCCTGGACAGCGTCTTCGAGCGGAAGTAACTGCAGCGAAGTAGATGGACCCGGGCCGTCCGGATCACGTTGCGCTATCATCAGCGGATGATCCGCGGCTACCTCGACGAGGCTCTCCGGCGCGCCACATACGACAAGCTTGAGGACGGAACGTTTGTGAGCGAAGTTCCCGACCTACAGGGCGTGCTTGCCCACGGGGCCACGCTGGAGGCATGCCGCGAGCAGCTCGCCGAGGTAATCGAGGAGTGGATTCTGGTACGCGTCGCGCGTGGCCTCGCGATTCCTCCGCTGGCTGGCATCGAGATCAGCGTCAAGAAAGCCAGCTGATGCCCAGTCGGGGGGACGCGCGCGGACTGGTGGGAATATGTGCACGAAGAAACTACCGCTCGAAGGAGCATTGGTCGAAGAAATCAGCCTTCATGGAAACGGCAAGGACAGCGAGTTCCGGATGACTACCAAGGACCCCTCGCGACAGGTTCGGTTCGATATGAGTTACCCCAGGCTCACCGTGGAGGTGGAGGGCAGCGTGTCGATCGAATCGTTCAATTGGGGTGACATCGACCTCGGGATCAGATACCGACCTCTCGAGGATCTCCGGGTGGCGTCGTTCGAATTGGTCTTTCCCGGTGAAGAAGATGAATGGAAAGCCGTGTTTGCCGATCATTTCGAGGCGGCCCGTCCGGACCTCGTGGGCTGGGTCTTCTCTGTTGCCCGAGTCGTACTGCGTCGCGGAAGGCCCCGCGACTAGGCTGGCGCGATACCTCCCAAGGTAAGCCGCGAATTGGGCTCGACAGCGGAACGATCGGGACCTGGGACAGGGACGGCAAGACGTCAGGACGCCCGAGCACAAAAACCGGACGGCGCTTGTCGGGCGATGACCGCAATTTTGGCCGCCACGACCCGAGGACGACGGCCGGCAACGCCCGCGAGGATGTGCGTCAAGCAGGCGCTACGCGGCCCTTTCGACCACCACCGGCCCGTCGTACGGGCTGAAGGGCCGAGTACGATGAGTCCACCAGCTGTCGCGCGTCATCGAGGTGGTCCCTCGGACACTCGCGGAGAAACTCCAAAGCGAACTCCTTCGCTTGCTCGAGCTGCCCGTGCTCGAACAGGAAGGACCAGTACGAGTAGGCCTTTACACCAAGGTCCGGATCACGCGGACGCGTCGTATGGTAGGCGTTGAGCAACTCGCGTCCTGCCCGCGCTTGATCGCCGACCGCCTGAAAGAAAACGCTTCGCAGGTAATGCTGGTGCGCCGGCTGATCCCGCCAGAAATTGGTCGCATGAAAGTGCAGCGCGTTGGTCAGATCGCGTCGACTCTGATCCCATTTGTGACCCCGCAGTTGGGGCAGCAGTTCCCCGGCAGCGAGCTGAAACAGGATGCTGCGAATGTCGTCGAAAAAGCCAACGTTGCCGGTGAGCTGAAACGCGGAGACGTCCCTGCCGCTGCGCGCGAATGCAGGGAACGTAAGAAAGGCTATGCAGCGCCAGGTCAACTCCAGCAACCTGCGATCGCCGCCACTGATTCGCTTGCGGTCCTTGTCGACAGGCGCTCGCCGGCGCACTTCCGTGTTCAGCTCTTCCAGACGTTCCCGATACTCTTCTCGGAGATGGGCCGAAATTGGATACTCGGAGGAACTGGTCGGCCCGTCTTCCGCACCTGCGGGCAAAACCACCCCGAGCTCGGCCACGTCTTCAATGAGCTTCAGCGCACGCTCGAGCGCGGCAACGGACCACTCTTCCTTCAGCAGCCTTTGATACCGCTCGATCTGCTTCTTCGTGGGCTGGATGTGAACTTGCATCAACTAACCCTGATGGCTTCTTTTGGACTTCCTTCGTGCCAGCTCGTTCAGCCTTCTGAGTATGCGTTGGCGCTCCCTCGCCCTACCTGGCTTGCCCAACAGTGCACCTGCGAGCCGACGCAGCCGCGCCATTTCCGCATTCTTTTGTTCCGGCGGCAGCTCGTGATCTGGATCGTCACCTCCGAGATTCGAGCCCATCGTGGCATGCTCCAAGGTAGCACATTCCTTGCCGGTGGAAACCGGCACTCCTACTTCAACCGCGCCCCGGACAACACCACCGGCCGCGGAAAGCAACTCGCTGAGGTGATCGAGGAGTGGATTCTCGTGCGGGTCGCACGCGGTCTCGCCATTCCTCCGATGGGTGAGATCGAGATCAGCGTCGAGAAAGCCAGCTGATCCCTTGGCTGAGGGCCGGTAAGCCGCCCACCTGGGATCTAGCTGGTTTGACGATCGGCCTGAAATGCAGTGCGGGCGCGGTCCCTCGCATGCAGCGACAGCATGATGTTGGCTTGACACTATATGAAGTGATGGAAGAGTAGTATCCATATGGGATCCAAGGCAGTGCAGATCTCACTGGACGAGTCCTTGCTCAAGCGCATTGACGCGGACCCAGAAGTACGCCGCCGTGGGCGCTCGGCAGTGATTCGGGACGCGCTCGAGCTCTATCTGCGTGCGACCCGCAGACGCAGCCTGGACGAAGCGATTCGGCGCGCCTACGGCGATGCAGGCGACCACGCGCTGGCCGAAGTGGAGGATCTGCTGGAGAGCCAAGCATGGCCAAGAGAGTAGGGCGGGGGGAGATCTGGCTTCACCGTTTCGCTCCACCGGACCGTCGCAGGCCCGTTGTCGTCGTGAGTCGACAGGCATTGCTCGACGTGATTCATACTGCCACCGTGGTTGCGATCACTTCGAGCGTGCGCGGCTCACCTACCGAGGTCGTGCTTGGGGTGGACGAGGGGCTGAAGAAGCCCTCGTGCGCCAATGCCGTCAACGTTTTCACGGTCCGTCAGTCTGACTTGCGCCAGTTTGTGGGGCTCGTTCCACCCCCTAGGATGCGCGACCTCTGTCGCGCCCTGGCTATCGCTTGTGGCTGCGAGGATTGATCGGCGCCGAGAGCAGAAAGCCCGCAGCGTGATACACTCAGCGCACAGTCATGGGAGACCCGGCAAAGCGGCACGCTAATCAGGACAGCACCTGATTGCAGCGAAGTAGATGGCAAGCAGCAACCCGAAGTCGAGGTCGTGGGTAAGAACCACGGCACCGGAGTTACGTGCGTGAGCGATTATCGTTTCGTCCGTGGCGCCCGGATCCCCAAGAGCGGACCAATGCGTGGCATCGAAGCCAGCACGACGAAGTACCTCAGCCCAGCGGGGGCTGAGGTTCATGTCCACGACGAGCTTCACGAGGCCTTGAGCGGCAGTTCTTGCTCCTGTGAACGCCAAGCGGCATAGGCCAGCGCAGCGCGGATGTCGTCAGTCTCGAGGTAGGGGTAGTCGGCGAGAATATTCTCATACGACCGCCCGGAAGCAAGCAACCCCAGAATCATGCTGACCGTCACGCGCAGTCCGCGGATGCAAGGCCTGCCTCCCATCATCGTGGGGTCGTGCGTTATGCGCCGCAACAACTCTTCCATGAATGAAGTATAGCAGACACTTGTGCCACAACTCGCGAGCCGCACGCCGCGCGTGGCTACGGCGATTCTCACCCGGCAACCCCCAACTGCACGCCACTCGCTAGCCTGCTACCCTCCCGCCAGCTAATAAGCGACCACGGAGTCGCTGGCCTCCGTTGCCTTTATCATCCAAGGCGCCGGCGGCCGTGAGCCTGCTTCAGAGTACGCGACTTGACGTGAAATGAGCATTGCTGCTGCTGCGCCGGTAATGCGACCTTGGTGCTTCCTGGCGTAGGCTTGAGAGAGCGGCCTCCCTTGCTGCAGGATGCGCTCGTACTTGAGCCAGTCTTCGCTCGGCGCAGGCCTCCGCCATGCGGGATCGAAGGTATCGCGGCCAATTGCGGCGTCATCCTCAATGGTCATCAAGACAGCTTCGAGCACCATCTGTTGAGCATGTTGGAGCGAGTTTCCCTGCGTCACGATGTTGATCTCGAGACACACGGCAATCCATTGCCCTGGCACTTGCTCAGACGGGTACACCAACACCGGCAGGAGCCGATGATCGAGTTTCCTAGCCATTGTTGCCCCCGCGCTAGGCAGGCCGCCGCCGCTTGGTTCTGTTCATGTCGTTCGCTCCTTATGATCAAGCGCGACAGAAAACGCTGCAATTACAGCGCATTGCACGCTCTGCTGCACCCTATCCAGCTTAGGCGACTGTGTCACGGATGCAAGCTTGCACCGAGACCGGTCCCGGCAGGACAGCCGAGGCACCAAGTCAAGCTGGATGCGATGCTTGCGTCGTCGATTCAAGGGGCCCCAAGGGCTGCTCCGCCGTGCAGGCGAGCGAGCTCGTCCGACAGCAGGCTGTCCCATCGATCCATCACGGCCTGTTTCGAGAAGTGGCGCTGGTAGGTCGTGAAAGCGCGACGCTGCATGGCTTGAACCTCGCCCAGGTTTGAAGCGAGCTCTGCGAGCCAAGAAACTTCGAAGGCACGACGACCCCGGACCACTCGGGTCGCAAGCTCATCAGGTGAAGGTCCGCACAGGCCAGCCGCGCAACGAGCTGTTCTTCCTTGGCAAAGGGTGCGAGCCTCACGGCATCGTCATCACGCAGCGCGGCCCGAAGCT
>JAKSBK010000399.1 GCA_022361155.1 Pseudomonadota bacterium | reverse complement strand
TGTCGGTCGCTGGCAAGGCGCACCGACGATGACTGCGGTTCATTTCGATGCTGTGCAGCGCATATTCGAGGAGGTGCAACACCGCCAGCGGCCGTCAGAGCCGGCGGGAATCCATCATAATCCCTGGCAAGCGGTACTAGGAGCGTCTTGGTGCTGGAACTCACGCGGAAGGTCATGCAAGCCCCGCTCACCCGCAAGTGGCTCGCGGAGGCCGGCTGGCTCGTTCTGTCGCTCACCATGGTGGTTCCGCTGTGGGTGATTGCCTATCCTCCCCTTCAGGACTTTCCGCAGCACGTGGCCACGGCGAGGGTACTGGCTTCCTACAGCGACCCGTCGTTTGGCTTTTCGCGCTACTTCGAGCCGAATCTGGCTACGCAATACCTGGTTCCACCCCTGGCAGGCGCTCTTCTCACGTGGCTGGTCGGCCCGCTAACTGCCTGCAAGCTGCTGCTCAGTGCAGGGATCGCGGCCAGTTCCTACGCGATGCGTTCCCTGCTGTCCTCGCTGGCGGCACCTCGGATCTACGCGCTGTTCGTGCTTCCGCTGACGTACAACTCGCAGCTTGGCTTGGGTTTCTTGAGCTTCGTGATGGCAGTGCCCCTGATGCTGTGGGGCCTTGCGCTCAGCGTTCGGCTGTCGAGCGAGTTTCATCGCGGACACGCCGTGCTTTTGGGTGTCGTGTCTGTTGTCTGCCTGTACACCCATTTGGTGCCCTACGGTGTGCTGATACTGGGCGCTGGAGTGGTCTTTGTCTCGCGTGATCTCGTGCAAATCGCCCGCCGGGCTCTGCCCTTGCTACCGTCGCTTCTGCTCGCACTCTTCGGCACTGCAGGTTCCTCGTTGCTCAGCGCCGGTCTGTTTGGCGAGGAGCAGGCTCACTGCCCGGTCTACGATGAGACGTCGCTGCTGCTCGCCTCGATTCCACATTGGCTCACCGACATTCTGCACTCGTCGCTCGACGAGCAGCTGCTCGTAGTGTGGGTGCTTTGGTGGCTGCTGGTCCTGATCGTCGGGCTGCACTTCGGCAATACTCGGGCGAGTCCACGACGACTCAAGCTGGCCCTCGGTTTTCCTCTGCTGCTGGCCCTGTACTTCGTGATGCCGCGGACCGCATGCAATCTGGCTTGGCCGGTGCACGCGCGCTTCTTGGTCTTGGCGGCCTTTGTCGCCCCGCTGGTGTTGCCTGATGTGCCGCGCTGGTGCCGGTCCGCGACCGCAGGGATTCTCGGCGGGCTCATCGTGGTCGGTGCCAACAACTTGACCAAAGAGTTCCGAGCGTTCGAGAAAAACGAAGTCGGTGACTTCCGCGAGGCCATCTCAAGCATTCCAATGGGCCAGCGCGTGGCGTCGCTGATCTTTCACCACCGGTCGAGCACGGTGCGGTGGGCGGCCTTCCTGCACTATGGTGCCCTTTGCCAGGCCAGCCGCGGCGGGGCCGTGCTGTATTCGTTCGCCGACCTGCCCTGGTGGCCCGTACGCCTGCGCAGCGAGCTGGGAGCGCCCTCCCCCAGCTGGAACTTCATGTACAATCCCGTGGCCGTCAATCCGTTCCTGGAGTTGCGCTGGTACGACTATGTACTGGCGCGCGGCGGGCCCGGACAGCTACCACAAACGCCTCTGCTGCAGCCGGTCTACAGCGGGAGTTTTTGGAGCGTGTTCAAGGTCGTGCGTCCCGGGGAACCGGTTCCTGGCGCCGTACCCGCGGGCAACATTTCGGGGACCTACGGGTCCTACGGCGTCGGGTCAAACTGAAGCTCCATTCCCATAGGGCGTGGGTCCAGGAGGGCCCCTTGAAGGGGCCCGGTTCGGGAGGAAGGCCCCTCCGAGGCCGGCCGTTTCTTTGCCCCTGCCCTGGCCGGAACTCCCATCGATCGCCCGACGCCTAAGCCTAAGAGGTCGCCGGCAGGTTGGCCGCATGGCGGCGTTGCCAACCGTAGATGAACCGTACGATTCCCAGCGGGGCCCGAACGACAAACAGCAGCGCATTGGCCGGCTGTCCAAAACGTCGCTGCCATTCGAGGCCAAACCAGGACCATCCCCAAGCGAGCTGCAGCCCAAACTGCGCGCGCCGTCCGCGCACGGCCGCCACGCGGCCCCAGAGTCCGTTCAGGTGGGTCAGCTCCGACGCCACGCCCAACGCGCGCTGCGCGAGGCCACCCACCTCGACGATCGCTCCCGTGGCCACGAAAATGGGATCTCGCGCAACCAGCATTCCCGCACGCAGGCGCCCCAGCCACTTTGAACGCTCCGACCGCCCGCCGGCGAGCAGCGTCACGCCGAATTCCGGCTGCAGGTCCAGGGCGAGACCGTCGTAGCGCAGCTGCTCGGGAAGCGGCTGGGCTCGGGCCAGCGTCGCACTGGCCGCGCACGCCAGCGTCAGGGCGACTCGGCTTCGGAGCACTGCGTGAGGCCTCCCGACGTGATCTTGCACACGTAGACCTTGCGCAGCGCTCCAAACAGGAACGCGTCGTTGCGGGCCACGATGGCCGCATCGCCCGAGGCCGCGATGCCAGCGTAAAAACAGCCTGTCAGCATCGAGGACAGGGCCACGGTAAGCGCGAGGGTTCGTATGAGGCTCCGCATGCGTCTTGTCTCCAGCAGTGTAGCGTCTTTTTTCAGCCAAGCAGCGGCCCCCTCATGCGCATCAGCTGGGTGTCCCGCTTGCAGCGCTGAGGCCAACATGGGGCGCGACTCTAACGGGCCCCCTGTCGGGGGTCAAGCGAGCATTCCCTCGATACTCCCTGGTTCTTGGTCCCTAGTGCAACAGGCGACGGCACTCGCGCACGTACGTGCCCTTGCCCTCGGTTGCGCAGCGGCGATAGGCCAAGCGGGCGCCGGCGCGATCGCGCAGGGCATCGCGCGCAGCGCCGAGCACGATCCAGCCCTCGGAGTTGCTCGGATCGGAGGCTACGGCCCGCTGCGCCAATGCCGAAGCCTTGGCGTTGTCTCCGGTGTTCAGCAAGTGTAGCGCCAGCCTCGAAAGCGCCTCGGTTCCAACCGGATTGAGATCGAGCGCCCGCTCGTACGCTCGCACCGCCTGCTTGCGCTTGGCAGCCCGATACAACCGATCTCCGTCCGCCAGCGCGCGCTGGTAGGCTTCGCGTTCGGCCGAGGGCAACGCAAGCTTGTGGGCCGAGTGCGGTCCGGTGGGCCTGACCGCAGAAACCGGTTCAGCTTCGGCATGCGCTTGCGGTTCGGTATCGACCTGCGGTTCGGTATCGACCTGCGGTTCGAGACGAGCAGCGCGTGCTTCAGCACTACGGCGTGCATCGGCCACGTGCGCTGCAGTGGTGACCGGCTGCGGCGGCGCAGCGAGGCGCTGCCGAACCGCGGCGCTGTGGGCGGGCCGTCCTCGATTCGTTGGGCGCTGAGCGGGTGCAGCAGCGTCCCCTGCTGGCTTGGACATACCCCGCCGTGCGACCTGGGTCCGCGCAAGCGGGGTGGTGGACACGGACTGGCCGCGAGCGGTGATGCGATTCGGTGCGGGCTGTGCGACGCGGCCACCGATGATTTCGGCGGGCAGCACACGAGCGGCACCACGTCCCTCGAGTACGGAAGGGGCCAGAATCGGTTCCGGCAGCTCGTAGTGGCGAAGCTCGCCACCGAGCTCTACCGGCTCGGGCATCAGCACGTGGTAGTAGATGTGCATCGTGACGAGCCCGACCAGGAACGTGGCCGCGATCGCAAACGTAGCGAACATGGCGCGTCGCGATGCCAGTGCGCTCGCGTCCCAGTCGGCGCGTTCCGAATCGCCGGCGAAAAAGCCCTCTTCCACGATGTCGAGTCCGCTGTCCTTCCGACCAGCGAGTGCCTTCAGCACCGGACCGAGAGCTCGAGGACGCTCGGAATCGTAGGATTTTTCAGCGTGCCGGGGCGATGCCGTGCCTGGTCGAGCGGCGGCGGGGGGCCCCAGGATTTCGAGGGCCTCGGAATCGACGGGGGCAACCTGAAGATGCTCCCTCGAGGCCTGGGAAAAGGCCGCCTGCGGTCGTGATCCAGGCGCCTTGTGCGCTCGCGAGCGGGCGGAGACCGCGACTGAGGCAGGTCGAGGCGCCTGTGGGCTGGGCGACCGGCGCAGCGGTCTCGGCTGCCTGCCGCTGCGCCTCGCGTCCCCCGAGAGCTCGATCCGTGTGGGCTCCTCAGGCCCGGCCGCGGATCGCAGTGGCATGCTGCTGGGTCGCCGTGTGCCACCGCTTCGTCTCCGCTTGGCTCTGAGTGGGGCTTGGGCCATAGGGCTCACGCTGTAACCTACCATCGCCTATCGGATCGCAGTCGGATCACAGGCCCCTTCCTGCCAGCGCACCCATGCGCCCGGACAGCGCGGAGCTCTGAACATGCCCAATACGAATTCGCTCACTTTTTCCAGTATATGTGTCAAGCACGCAAGGACGCGGCCCCTAAAACCCCAAATGCCGTTGTAGGATCTCCGCCTCACCCGGGCAAGCTGAGGGGTACAGGGCCCCGAGCCGAACGGCATCTGTTTGTGCCTCTGGCCAGCGACCGCTCACCGCGATACGCTCGGCTATGGCTAAAGCCCCGAAGTTCACGATCGGTCAGCTCGTTCAGCACAAGCTCTTTGGCTATAGGGGCGTGATCGTAGACATTGACTCGCAATTTGCCCTAAGCGAGCAGTGGTACGAACGCATGGCGCGTTCGAGGCCTCCCAAGGACCGTCCATGGTACAGTGTGCTCGTCCACGACGCTGACCACCAGACCTACGTGGCGGAACGCAACCTGGAACCGGACCCGAGCGGCGAACCGGTCCAGCATCCTGCCCTTCGCGAGTTCTTCGACGCGATGCGCGGGGGCTACTACCTGCGCGAACGCGACATGAACTAGTACCGCTTGCCAGGGATTGTGATCGATTGGCGTCGGGGGCTGGCGGTCGCTGGCAAGGCGGGCAAGGCGGGCAAGGCGCACCGGCGATGACTGCGGTTCATTTCGATGCTGTGCAGCGCATATTCGAGGAGGTGCAACACCGCCGGCGGCCGTCAGAGCCGGCGGGAATCCATCATGATCCCTGGCAAGCGGTGCTAGTCTCGAGTCGAGCACGTTCGACCGGCTGTGGTTGGACGAACCTTCAGGCGGGGCGCTGCGTTCGCTTGCCTGAAATACCCAGCTCCTCGGCGTGCGGCTTGAGGGCCTCGATAACGAAGCTGACGTGATCCGTGAGATCTACGCCAAGAGCCTCGGCGCCGGCTCGCACCTCGCCGCGGTCGACCTTCGCCGCGAACGCCTTGTCCTTGAGCTTCTTTTTGACGCTCTTGGCGGTCAGCGTATGCACACCGTCGGGACGAACGAGACAGCAAGCAACCACGAAGCCCGTCAGCTCGTCGCACGCCACGAGGGCCCTATCCAGCTGGCTTCTTGCCGGCACGCCCCACTTGGTAAAGTGACCGGAGATCGCGTAGGCCACTTCGGGCTCGTTGCGCTCTTCGAGCCAGCGCACGATCCGCTGCGGGTGGGATTGAGGCCACTTCTCGTAGTCGGCATCATGAAGCATGCCAGCCATGCCCCAGCGCTCCTGGTCGCCCTCGCCGTAGCGCACGGCCGCGGCGCGCATGACGATCTCGACCGCACGGGCATGCTTGCGCAACGCGGTCGTTTCAGTCCACGTGGTGAGCAATTCCCATGCTTGTTGTCGCGTCAAGCTCATTCGCACGCCTTAGTTGCTATGTGCCGGGTGCTTGGGGATCAACGGGCTCGAGCTGCCTGCACAACCGATTGAGCGCCCAGACGGCACGCGCGCGCAGGCTGTGAAACTGGACCCCGATTCCAGTTTCCTTGCGCCACCTGACGAACGCGGGCAGCAAGGCATCCTCGCGCAGGGCGGGAAGCTTGACGCGCAAGAGCACTTCGCTTCCGAATGCGGGTTTCTCAACCACGTCGACGAATGCACCTCCAAGGCTCACGTTCAGCAGCACGCCCCGCAGGGTTTGCTCGCCAGCATCGATCTGGACGGGGAGACTGCAAGCATAACGAGTGTGGCTGCGCCGCTTGGGACGGGACACCGTACCATGCTCCCGGAACCGTACCATGCTCCCGGAAAAGTTGGTCGAGGATGTAGCTTCCGCTACGATTCGAGTCAAGCTATCGTGAGAGGTTGCGCGCCTGGACACCGCAAGTGGGATTCCGTAGGCTGGTAGCTCACCACGGCCCCGTCCTGGTGGGAAGGATACGGGTTTTTTGCGTTTTGATTTGCGAAAAAGCCTGTTCATTTTGCCGAACCTGTTCACCTTGTCGGGCATCTTTTGCGGCTTCTATGCCGTGGTCTTGTGCTCGCTCGCGGAAACGGAAGACGATCTGTATCGGGCTTGTCTTTTGATCGTCTACGCGATCTTGTTCGACATGATCGACGGTCGCGTAGCCCGCTTGACGCACACACAGAGTGCCTTCGGCACGCAGATGGACTCGCTGGCTGACGTGCTGTCCTTTGGCCTGGCGCCGGGCCTGGTGGTCTACAGATGGTCTCTGCATTCCCTGGGGTCGCTGGGCATCGGAGCATCCTTCCTCTTCGTCGCGGCCGGTGCAATTCGCTTGGCTCGCTTCAACGTCATGAGCATGCGGCAGGAGCGGCACCGAACCAAGAGGGTGCCGCCCAAGTACGTCGTGGGTCTACCCATCCCCGGTGCCGCCGGCATTCTGGTTTCGCTCGTCGGTGCCAACCATGCCGTGTCGGGCCACCTTCCCGGTTCGCCGATTCCTGTCCTGTGCCTGGTCCTGGTCTTGTGTTTTCTGATGGTGAGCACCGTCCGTTTTCGCTCCTTCAAGGATCTGCACCTGTCGTGGGGTACGGTGCTGACCGTCATCGCAGCCATGGGCAGCAGCGCGTGGCTCGCTCTGCGCTTTCACGTCGCGTTCGCTCTGGTGTGGTTGCTCACATGCTACGTCGGCATCGGCATCGCCGAATTCGTGTACTCCCTGACTCGGCGCGGACTTCAGCGGCGCGAGCTAGCTCGTGCTGCCGAGGAGGAAGAAGAGCTGACAACGCCGTCGTAAGGCTCCGCCACAAGATAACTTGTGCAGATCGCAGAGGGCCAGGTGCCGCTGGCAAGGCGCAACGACGAGGAATGTCGGGGATACTTCGAGGAGGTGCAACACAGCCAGCGGCGTTTGGGACCTGCGAAGTGGGCAAGTTTTTTGCGGCGGAGCCCGAGGGCCCGCGCTCGGTTTGACCGGACGCCCAGGTCAGCAGGCCATGGATCCAGGAGCGGCCGCATCCGCGGGGCCAGGCGCGGGCGGATCGAAGAGCTCGGCCAGGCGCATCAGCGCAGGGCGTCGCACCTCCGGCACAAACAGGTTGGGTAGCTCGATGCGGGGGGCAGGAATTGCACTCAGTTGGGCGATGCAGCGTTGCTGCAGCAGTTCCCAACGCGCACGTGTTCGGCTCGCGCGTGCAATACCAGCAAGGGGCGAGTCGGCGTCGAGCGAGCTCATGGCGCCAAGCACGAAATCGCGTTGTTCGGGACTGAACAGTGGCGGTAGTACACGGTTGATCACGACACACGACGTGCCGAGGCCGAGGTCGGTTCGCACCCGCTGGTCGAGCTCGAGGGCCTCGTTGGTGGGCATGTCTTCAGGCAGGGTGACGAGACACAGCGCGGCCTGCTTGGGATCCGACAGCAGAGCCCAGGCGCGTTCTGCTTCGGTGCGCAGCAGACCCGGTGAGGCCACCTCTAGGATGACGCGCGGTACGCGCAGCATGTCCACGCCGTGCCCTGTGGCTGGCGCGTCGAGAATCACCGTGTCGTAGCGGCGGCGTCCTGTGTGGTCGGTCTCAGCGACGTGATACTGTGCTTTGCCGAGCATGGCCCAGGCATCGAGGCCAGGCGTGGCCCGTAGAAAGCCTGTGACCAGGCGGTTTTCGAAGATCAGCTTGTATAGCGACCGCAGCTTGAGCACCATCAAGCCGTACTCCTCGAGCGCCTTGTCCGGTGTCATGTTGACAGCTTCGATCCCCGGCAGCACGGTCTGGTTGCTGGCACCGATCGGTTCCACTTCAAGCGCGTAGCTCAGCCGTTCGCGCACGTTGCACATGGCGACCAGCACGCGCTTGCCGGCCCGCGCAGCGCGTAGGGCCAGGCAGGCGCTGACCGTGGTCTTACCGACACCCCCCTTGCCGATGACCACGACGAACCGGGCATGCAGGGGGTCCGCCATGGGTCCAACTATGCCATCACTCCGTAGTGGCGGCCTCTTCTTCGCTGTCGGCGCCGTACATCGCGTCGGCGATTGCGTAGGCGCTGATCTCCAGCTGTTGCAACCCTTCGCGGATGGCGATCGCATCGGCGTTCGCGTCGAGGTGCTCGCGCAGCATCTCGATGTCTGCCTGCGCAGCCTGGATGACATCGGCGGGAACGAGGTCACCGCACTCCCGTACCGCGTTTTCGCTGCTGTAGAGTAGGGCTTCCGCGCTGTTGCGCAGCTCGGCGAGCTCCCGGCGCTTGGCGTCGCTTTGCCGGTAGCTTTCGGCCTCGTCGATCAGGCGCTGGATCTTGGCCTCCGACAGCCCGCTCGCCGAGGTGACGCGGATCGACTGCTCGCGTCCCGTGCCCAGGTCCTTCGCAGATACGTGAACGATGCCGTTGGCATCCACGTCGAAGCTCACCTGGATCTGCGGCACTCCACGAGGAGCCGGAGGGATGGGCGCCAGCTCGAATTTGGCGAGCGTGGTGTTATCGGCTGCCATGTTGCGTTCGCCCTGCAAAACGTGCACGGGGACGAAGGCCTGGTTGTCGAGGCTCGTCGTGAAGATCTCACCCTTTCGGGTGGGTACGGTGGTGTTACGTGGAATGAGCTTGTGGAACACGCCACCGCCCGTTTCCACACCGATCGAAAGCGGCGTTACATCGAGCAGGAGCACTTCGTCCATCTGGCCGCCCAACGCTGCTCCCTGCAAGGCCGCACCGACTGCCACCACCTCGTCGGGGCTCACGTCCTTGCTGGGCGTCCTGCCGAAAAAATCCTGGACGCGTCTCTGCACGAGGGGCATGCGCGTCATCCCACCCACGAGAATGATGGCATCGATCTCGTCCTTGCTCAGGCACCCATCGTCGAGCGCCTGCTGGCAGGGCTTGAGCGTGCGCTCCACCAGGTCGTCCACCATCAGCTCCAGCTCCGCTCGCTTGAGCGTGCGCACGAGGTGTTTGGGACCCGACCGATCGGCAGCGATGAACGGGAGGTTGATCTCGGTTTCGAGCGAGCTCGAAAGCTCATGCCGGGCACGCTCGGCCTGCTCCTTCAGACGCTGCAACGCGATCCGGTCAGAGAGCAAGGAGATGCCCGTGTCCTTCTCGAAGCCCTGCGCGAGGTACTCGATCACGCGTTGGTCGAAGTCCTCACCTCCGAGCAGCGTGTCGCCGCAGGTCGAGCGCACGTTGAACACGCCCGCCGAGATCTCGAGCACGGAAACGTCGAACGTACCACCTCCCAGATCGTATACCACGATGCGCTGGGCCCCTTTGTGCTCCAGACCGTAGGCGAGCGAGGCAGCAGTCGGTTCGTTGATAATGCGCTTGACTTTCAATCCCGCGATGCGCCCCGCGGCCTTGGTTGCCTGTCGCTGGGCATCGTCGAAGTAGGCCGGAACCGTGATCACGGCTTCGCTCACGCCATGGCCCAGGTAGTCTTCGGCAACTTCACGCATCGCACGCAAGATCATCGCCGAAACTTCGGGCGGAGAGTGCTGCTTGCCATGGACCAGCACCGCGGCATCGGCGTTGTCGCCGGCAACGACCTGGTAGGGGACGTGGGCCGCGTGCCGCTTTGCTTCCTCGCTGTCGAACTTGCGTCCCATCAGGCGCTTGACGCTGTACACCGTGCATTCGGGGTTCGTGACCGCCTGCCGTTTTGCGATCTGCCCCACGCGCCGCTCGCCGCCCTGGGTAAAGCCAACGACAGAGGCCGTGGTGCGGCTGCCCTCGGAGTTGGGAATCACGACGGGCTCTCCGTTGTCGATCACGGCGACACAGCTGTTGGTGGTTCCCAGATCGATGCCGATGACTTTGCTCATGATGGGTCGTTCTGCTCTCCTTCTTCCTCGCTGCCTGCAGGGGTCGCCGAACTGGGCCTGCGCGCCACCACGACCATGGCGGCTCGCAGCAGCCGCTCCCCGAAGAGATAACCGGGCGCAACCTGAGTGATGATGCTCCCCGGTTCGTGCTCTGCGCTTTCGAGCTGCTGGATCGCCTCGTGCCGGGTTGGATCGAAGGCTGAGCCGACGGCTTCAATACGCCTGAGTCCCATCCGCTGGCTGGCATCCTCGAACAGCTTGAGCACCATCTGAACGCCCTCCAGAATGGCCTTCGCCTCGACCGCGTCCTTGCCTGCGGCGATCGCCCGCTCGAGGTTGTCTACCACGGGCAGGAACTCGCGGATGGCGTCTTCGGCGCCGCGTATCCGCGCGTCCTCGACGTCGCGCCGCGAGCGCTTGCGGAAGTTGTCGAAGTCGGCTGCGGTTCGCAGTAGCTGGTCCTTTAGGCGCCGGTGCTCAGCCGCCAGCTCGACCAGGGGACCCGGATCCGGCTCGGCCGGCTCGTGTCCGCCTTGGGGTTCACCGGCCCCGGATGCCGTATCCTGCGTTTCTGGCTCGCCCGAAGCGGGCTGGCTGGCAGGGGGCCCCGCTTCGGGTTGCTCCGGGGCAGATTCCGAGGCGCCCATGCCGTTGTCTGAGGAACCTGACTGACTTTCGCTTTGGTCCACCGATTCACGCCGTCCTTTGGCTAAGCGGCGCACTGGCCCGGCTGGGGTACGATGAGACCCCACATGCGCCGCGAGTTGCTGGTCCGGCCCAAGATAACCAGCCGCAACGCCGCGGACAACCGCCGTGGCGAACCGACCCGCATACCCAAATCCACCGGGGCTAGTCCATCCAACATGGGCTAGCCACCTCGGGCCTGGCGGTTCTCGACCGACAAGGCGGCTCGACGTTGGTGACCGATGCGGGCCAAGACGTTGCTCCGCTACAATCGGCCGGCTTCCCAACCACTTGAGGGGTGTGGCTGCGCATGGATGCGCGAGCTGCGGCCGCGACCTATCGCAGAGCCGGCCCTGAACCCGCGGCCGCGCTAGCACGTAAGGGGGGCGCTTGCTGGCTGGTCAGCATGACCCCCGTGGTTTCCGCTCGGTCAGCAAGACCCCCATGGCTTCGGCTGTGAATTTGACCAGGGGCATGAGTCGCCCGTAGTCCATGCGTGCCGGCCCGAGAAGCGCCACGCTGCCGGCCGGTCGCCCGGGTTGACCGTAGCCAGCCGTGATCGCGCTCAGGGCCACGTGCTGGTTTTCGAAGGGAAGCTCGGAACCGATCCACACCTGAACTTTCTCGGCGGCCAGGGTGCGATCCAGAAGCTCGAGCAGTCGCTCCCGGTCCTTGAGTGCATTCAGCACATCGCACACCTGCTCGACCTCCGCGAACTCGGGCTGCTCGAAAAGCGCAGCCTCGCCTTCCACGAGCAGGCTCTCGGATCGCCGGCCGCAATCAAGCGTCCTCGTGAGCAGCTCGGCAACGCGTCGACTCAGGGCACGCACTCGGCCACACTCACCGAGGGCCGCCTGCGCGACCGCGTCCCGCAGCTCCTTCAGGGTGCGCCCATCCAACCATTGCTCCATGTAGTTATGGATTCGCTCGGTTTCGTCGAGGCTGAGTTGAGCCTCGATCTCCAGGATTCGGTTTTCGATGGTGCCCGACGTCGTCACGATTACAGCGAGTACCTGGCGGCCCTGCAAAACCACGAAACGCAGCTGGGCCAAGGGCTCCTGTTCCGGGCCGGGGGGCAGCACGAGGGCGGCCGCACCCGCGAGCTCTGACAGCGCCTGGCCGATGGCTCGCATCGCGTCTGGGCCTCCAGAGCGCAGCTGAACAACGCTTTGTTCGATGGTGTTTCGCTCCAGATCACTGACCTGCTGGAGCTGGACCAACGCGTCGACAAAAAGCCGGAATCCGCGCTCGAGCGGGACGCGACCCGCGCTGGTGTGCGGCTGAGTCACGTATCCCAGCTCATCGAGGTCTGCCAGGACACTGCGGATGGTTGCTGCGGAAAGCGTTCTCTCGTAGCGCCGTGAAACCGCGCGAGACCCTACGGGCTCGGCCGTGGCGATGTATTCCTTGACCACAGCGACCAGGATTCTTCGAGCGCGATCGTTGAGCTCACCGACGTCTTGCATGCGGAAGATGGGGTCTAGGGCATAGCCAGCGATGGTCAGAACCGGCGAAGTCAGAACCGGCGAAATAGATGAGTTATACCCCAAGCATGGCAGCACCCTGCGTGGTGCGCACGCGCGTGTCAAGCTTGGCCGCGTCGCGCCACCAGCCACCGTCTTGCCAGAACTTGGCCAAAAGCCGAGCTTTGGCGCATGCTATTGCGTCCAGGACATCCGATGCGCAATACGTTTGGTTGGCTGCTACCGTTTTCAGTACTGGTCTTTGCTGCCGTGGCAGTACCCTTGCGCATGTTGGACGAGCAGGGGCTGCCTCGTTATCGGGCCTTGCGTGCAGAGTTGCAGCAGGTCAAGCGTGCCAACCAGCGCGCGCGTCGTGAGCTGGTAGACCTGCAGCGGCTCGTGGAAGGGCTGAAGCACGATCCCGTCGCTATCGAGCGAATCGCGCGCGACGAGCTCGGTATGATCCGCAGAAACGAGATAGTGTTTCAATTCTCTCACTAGTCCCCGGCAAACGCTACTGGCAGCGCTCGGCGCATGGCGCGATGGTGGATTTCTTGACCATTTGTCGGTTCATCCGCTAAACGCATACAAGGCTGGGTGGTCTGCCCGCAGCGGTCACCAACCTCGATGCGCCCTGTCGATCGGAAACCGCATGGTCGATCGGAAACCGCATGGTCGATAGGGAACCGCATGGTCGATAGGGAACCGCAAGGCCCGAGGTGGCTGCGAGGGCGGCCGATCCACAGTCGAGGCACCGCAGGTGCCGCCAAACCCCATCAGCGATGACCACGCTCGTTCATACCGCCCTGGCACTGCGCAAGACCGCACGAGCCGGCGTGGGCTACGCGTGCGCGCTCGCTTTGGCGGTCCTGGATCTGCTCGGGGTCTTCCTGGTGTCGCCCGAGGAGTTGGGACCAGGACACGTCATCGTGGGGCTCGTGTGGACGACCGTGTTTTTCAGCCGGGCCGGTGCACGTGTGAGCGGCGATCAGGCTCGAAACAAGGACTGGTTCAACGTCGAGCTCGGACTGCTGCTGCTTGGCGCGTTTCACGCCGTTCTGCAGGTGGCAGGCGGACTGACGAGCCGCGCCCATCCAGCCGGCTACATCCTGATCGCGTTGTTGACGTCGTTGTCGAGCCCACGCTCGGGGCGGTTGTTGGTGCTGAGCGCGCTGCTCTTCGAAGCCGGTCTCTATTTCTTCGCCGAGCAGCGACAAGACCTCCACGGCTTCGCGCTGCATGCGGTCTTTCTTGTGGTCTTTGGCTCGCTCAATCTCCTCGTGTTGCGTGCCGAGCTCGGCCGGATGCGGCTGAGGTACAGGAACAACCAGATCCAGCACAAACGCAAGCTCGAAGCGGACGCTCGCCTGTTCCGCCTGGTCGGCGCCTCGAGCCAGAGTGCCCGAGATGATGAACGCTTGTTTCGTTCCAGCGTCGATCAAGTGCACCAGTTTCTGCATTACACGCTTGCAATGCTGAAGCAGACACTGGATCTGCACACGTGCGTGCTACTGCTCAAGGACGACTCAGGGGCCCGGCTGCGCATCGCCGAGGCAGCCTCCGACAGCGACGACCTGGCGGAGGGCCCGTTCCCTTGCGGTGAGGGTGCTGTCGGAGCCGCGGCCAGCAGAGGTCAGCTGACCAACTTGGAGCACCTCAGGCCCGGCTACGAGGGCGTCTGCTATTACCGCGGGCCTGCGCCAGTGCGCGCCTTCGTCGCGGTGCCGGTCAGGGAAAGCTCCGAGGTATGCGGTGCGCTGTGCGCGGACCGGCTTGCTGATCGCCCATTCGAGGCGCACGAGGAGCAGGTGCTCGCGCAGGCGGCCGGCCATGCGCTGCGGGCGCTGGAGAACGAACGCGTGTTCGTGCAGCTGCTGCGTTCCAAGCACGAGCAGACCGTTCTTCACAAGGCTTCGCGGGCGCTGGGTGCTGCGCTGAACGCGGACGACGTGTGGAGCGCCGCGCTCGAGGCCGCCACCGACGTGGTGGCTTTCGACTTCGCTGCGATCACGCACTACGACCCCAAGGCCCGCAGGCACACCGTGCGGCGAGCGGTGGGCGAAGGGGCTCGCGCCCTCGAGCATCTGAGCTTCAGGGATAACGCCTCCCTCACCGCCATGGCCGTGAAGAACCGCCATTATCTACCCTACCGCGGCGAGTACGATCACCAGCAACAGACAGTCTACACTCGCAAGGCCAACCTCAAGCACATGCGGTCTGTGCTGATCTTGCCGCTGATCGTGCGCGAGCAGGCCAATGGTACGCTGGCGCTGGCCGCACGCCGCAAGGACGCCTTCTCGGACGGAACGCGCTTCACCCTGCAGGCCCTGGCCAACCAGTTGGCCGTCGCGCTCGCGAACGCCGCTTCGGTGCGGCGACTCGAGGAGCTGGCAACGACCGACGGCCTCACCGGCTGCTACAACAAGCGAGCGTTCCTCGAGGAGTTCGACAAGAAACTCAAGAGTGCACAGCGCTTCGGCCGTCGACTCTCGCTCGTCATCACCGATATCGATCACTTCAAGAGCGTCAACGACACGTACGGTCACGCAGCAGGCGACCACGTCATCAGGCAGCTCGCCGTGGTGCTCAAGGATTTGAAGCGCGAGACCGATGTAGTGGCGCGGTTCGGTGGTGAGGAGTTTTGCCTTCTGTGCGAGGAGACCGACACCGAAGGGGCGCTCCAGCTGGCCGAGCGGGTGCGCGAGACGCTTGAAGCCACCGTCATCCAAACCGAATTGGGCAAGGTGCGGGTTACCTGCTCGCTGGGCGTGGCCACGTATCCCGAGGACGCCTCGGACCAGACCAGCTTGTTCGAGCAGGCGGACCGAGCCCTGTACAGCGCCAAGAATGGGGGGCGCAATCAGGTCAGAGCGGCCCGCGCCAGCTAGCTAGCTCCTGTCCACAACGACGCCATAGGAGGCTTGCGTCCTCGAACAAGTCCTCAAAGTAGCGGCGCTATTCCTGCGGCTTTTTCTCCGGGCGCGCTCGCTCTGGCATCCATTGTGAACGGGAACCAGCGCTTCCTCCGTGCGCGCTGGCCCTGGTGTCCGCGGCGACGCACCAAGAATGGGGCGCCATGGCGGCTTGCGGGGTTGGGTATGTGCCGGCGCATTCGGTGGCGGGATCGGTCAGCTGGTTGTGTCCGGACCAAGAAGGTCGCATTATTAGGAACGGCTCCGGGGGCAAGTAGGTGGAGTCACAGGGAAATATGGCTACAGCGCAGACCGCGCGCGCGCGCAACGCTTGCACGATCCTGTTGGCCGGAGACGGAGAGCCCATGGTCGAGGCGCTGTGCCAAGGCCTGCGACGTCGCAGCTTTCATGTAGCGACCTGCTCGGGGCAGCACGCGCCCGAACTTGTGCACGAGCTTGCGCCTGACCTGGTCCTGCTCGTGGGTCAGGCCTCGGGTCGGGGTGCCACACAAGTGCTCCGCTCGCTTTCGGGCGACGTGCAGACTGCGGTGATTCCGGTGGCGCTGTTGGCGAACGATGCGAGTCTGGCGAGCGACCTCACGGCGTTTCGACACGGCGCGGTTGCGGTCCTGCAGCGACAGGCGAGCGCCGACGCCCTGGCGCAGCAGATCAGCGAGCTGTTGGGGGAGCTGCCCGATCGTTCGGGCCGGATGCACGGGCCGCTGGTCGAAACGACCCTGGATGAGCTGATCGGCGCGCTCTCGGGCGCGCTTCGCAGCGGCATTCTATCGGTCCATCCCCAAGATCCCTGTGTAAAGGCACAGGCCCTGCGTTTGGTGCTCACCGGAGGACGCCCCGTGAGCGAGGCCATCGAGGATTTCGTGGTGCGGCTCAGGCCCTTGGTCGAAAGCGCGGAACCGCTTGAGTACGAGTTCCAGGAGGAGCTGAGCGCTCGTCTCCGCGTCCTGGACGCCAGCGGCCAGTCGGCTGCTGCTGACGCAGCCGTGCTGGCTGGCCTGCGCGTGCTGCTCGTGAGCAACGATCCGGCAGCGACAGACGCCCTCGCGCAGGCCCTGCGCAGGGAGCAAGCCGTGGTGGCCGTTACCGACGGACACGGCAGCGCGCTGACCCGGGTTCGTGGTCTCGACCCACTCGTGGTGGTGTTGGACAAGGCCGGCTTCGAGCGTGAGGGGTTCAAGGTTATCAGCAAGCTGCGCGCCGACGTACGGCTGCGCTGGGCGTCGGTTCTCATCGCGGACTGGGAAGAGCTGTGGCCGAGCTCGGTTTCGGGGCGCGCAGTCGGCAGGCTGGCTGCGCAGATCGCGCCGATCGTCGAGGTTGACGAAAGCCTGCGCAGTTTTGCGCGCGGTCGCGATGGTTTCGATACGAGGCTCGAGCTGGTGGGTCCCGGGCGCTTGCTGAGGGCGCTGGTGGGCAGCGGTCGAACGCTGCATGTGACCATAGCCAACCGGCGCGTGACGCTCGAGCTCGATCTCGCCGAGCGTCTCGTGGTAGGCGCGCGTGCCGAGCTTCAGGACGCGCAGCGAACGACCTTCGAAGGCGCCAACGCCTTGTCTGTGCTGCTGGCGATCGCGTCGGGCCGCGTGCGTGTGGAACAGCGAGCCATGCCCGAGTCCGCGAATCTCATGCTGCCCGTCGACGACGCGGTGAGCGCGGGCGAGGCCGAGCCCAGACCCATCAAGATCTCGGTGCTGCCCGCTGGTGTGGCGGGGCAAGGCGTGCAGCTGCCGCGAGCCGCGGTCAGCGCCTCGCCTCGCGCGGCCTGGTCGGACACCACGGAAACGCGAGTCGGCTCAAGGGCGGCCCACGCTGGCGAGCCAGCACAGGATTCCGGAACGGCGGGCGATGGGGCCGAGGTTGCTGTGGGAGCGGATCGGGCCACCGATGCAGAGCCGGCCCAGGGGACTTCGCGCGGTGCAGAGCTGGCCCAGAGTACCTCGCGCACGCGTGGCGCTGGGGACGCAGGGGGTTTCCGGCAGAGCGTGTCCAACGGCGAGCGGCCGGCTGCGAGCGTGGAAAGCCAGCGTCCTAGCTCGGCGGCGTTTCCGGCCGTCGGGGAACCACCGCCACCCGCCGGTCTGGTTGCCGCGAAGCGGGCGGGCGCGAGCGCACCGCCGGGCACGGTGGCCGTCCCCGTGCTTTCGTCCCAACGACCCCGGGAGCCTCAGGCAACTTCCACCGGAAACGAACGCTCCCAACACGCAAGGCAGGAACCGGAACCCGGCGCCGACGAGCAGACTACCTTGCGGCCGCCGGCCGCGTCGGGCTCCAGGGAGACCTCGAGGGCGAAGCCTGTGCACGCGCTGCCCGCGAAGCCAGCGGGAGCCAGCGTGCACGCGCGTTATGCCTGGATGGTCGTTGCGGCGCTGGCAATGGTGATGTTGGGAGGCGTGGCTGCCCTTTGGATAAACCCGACCCAGCCGGCGGAGCAAGGACCAACCCCGCCCGCTTTTCCGCCGGAGGTAGAGCTGCCGGGGCTTTCCGAGGCCGCTGCTGCCGAGGCCCATCGCGTGGCCAAAGCCGCTGCAGGGCCGGATCCTTCCCTGCGGCCTCGTCCCGCAGGTGGCGCAATACCACCCGCCGCGATGCGTGAGCCCGCGTCCGCTTCGGCCGCCGAGATCGCTGGGGAGGCGCACACCGAGCTTCGCGCCCGGCCACCCCCTGCCGCCCCGCCTCCCGCTGCCCGGGTCGCCACGCGCCAGCGCAAGGCTCCGGCTGGGCGCACAAGCGTGTCCAGTGTGTCCGGCCTGATGAAGCGGGCCAAGCAGCAGCTCAGAGCCAGGGATCTCGACGGCGCCGAGCGATCGTTTCACGAGGTGCTCGAGCAGGACCCCAAAGCCCACCACGCCATGGCTGGGCTGGCTCGGATCTATCTGACGCGAGGCCAGGGCGCGGAAGCTGTGCGTTTCACGATCGGGATCGTGCGCAAGCGGCCGCGGCGCGCGGCCTACTGGATCCTGCACGGCGACGCCCTGGCGTTGACTCACGACGAGCAAGGCGCCCGGCAGGCGTGGCAGGCGGCGCTCAAGCTCAAACCGGACAGCGCGGGCGCAAAGCAGCGCCTCGAGGGCCGCCGCTAGCCCGCGGCGGTCGCCCAACGCGCCAGGAAAGTCGCTCCGGTCCCCGCCACGCCCTTGAGGTGCTTCGGGTAGGCGATGGCGCGCTGGAGAAAACGGCGCGCGAGCTTGCGCTCCGCTGCGGGCTGATCCAGACCGGTTTTTTGAAGCAGCTCGTCGTACTCTTTCTTGGCGGCCTGGCGCGCCTTGAACAGATCCATCTGCACGCGGCTCTGAACGTTGACCGCACCATCACCGGTGGTTTCGATGGCGGTGAAGATCGCCTCGGGATAGCGCGCCGTAATGAGCGACTGGATCCCGTCGGACACGCCCGAGGAAGGCATGCACCCGAAGGGCTTCACGCTGATCACCATGTGAGCCTTCTTCTTTTTCGCCGACAGGATCAGCTTGCCAACCTCCATGTGGCCCTCGCCTCCGCGCAGATGGACGTCGTAGAACTGATGTGAGATCGTCGCGACCTCGTCCATATCCGGCAGCACGTAATTGTGCAGGCCCGCCGCGCTGCCGAAGAACTTGAACGAGCCTCGCAACGCCAGCTCCGCGACGTACATCGTCGCGAGCAATTTGAGCGCGCTCCTGCCCTTCAAGCCCTGCTTGCCCTCATCCTCGCCCCTGAGAGTCATCCGCCGCCGGGTGTTGTAGCGTACCTGCCAGATATTGTAGAGAAGCCAGGCCGACACCAGCTGGATATCGACCTCGGCACCCTCGGACTCCAGGAAGTTCTGCAGCTTGTAATTGCCGTCGCCCTCCGTGGTCATGGCCCAGAACTCGCCGATGATGGAGACCTTGGGTTTGGGTTGCAGTCTGTTGACCTTGATCGCCGAAAGAATCCGGCGGCATTTGAGCAGCCCCAGGGTAAGGCTCTTGCGCTGCTTCAACGTGTTGTGAAGGATCTTCTTGCACTCCTCCAGCTTCTGTTGCGTCTCACCCTGGTTCACCTCATAGGGCCGAATCCGGTAGCCCAACGCGTTGAGAAGATCGCCGGCGAGCACGGCCTGCAGCACGGCAAAGAAGAACTTCGGGTTCATGTCGATGCCCGCATCGGTGCCCGTTCCTTGCCTGAGGCCGCCCTGCTGCTGGAAGAGCATGACGCGGAAGCCATCGAAGCCGGCGTCGCGCAGTGCCTTACGATACTCGGTGGCGTAGGTTCCGAACCGGCACGGTCCGCAGGCGCCCGCGGTGATGAAGACGTACTTGTCGACGATCTCCTGGCTCGTCATGCCGCCCGCGCGCAGCTTGTCCAAGGTCTTGATCAGATTGCCTACGGTGAAATAGGTGGGGTTGCACTGACCGCGGTTGCCGAATTCCTTGCCGTAACGGAGCGCTTCGTTGTCGGCCAGCTGCAGGGCGACGACCCGGTAGCCGAGACCAGCCAGAGCGCCGGCAAGCAGGTAGTCCTGCGCCATGGTCAAGCCACCGATCAGCAGCGTGGTATGCGCGCGCTGGGCCTTGCTGAAATCCTGGGGGTTGGGATCGATCCAGTGCTCCTTCTTTTCCTGCACGATCCCCAGGCGGCTGCGCTGTTCCTGCTCGTATGCTTTTAGCTCGGCCTCGAGCGCGGCATAATCGAACGCCTCCGGGCTTTGACCCCCGAGCGGGGGCTGGATTGGGCTTCGGCCGTTGGCGGGCTGGATCACGTTCAGTGAAGTCATGATGCTCTCCATCTACAGCGCCGACCGGCGCTCAACTCACGCTACGACCTGGAGCCGATGCTTGACGGGACGCTGCGGCAGCTTGCCGGGTGGTTGCACGAATTCCTGCTCTTCTACCGGTAGCGGCCAGACGTCCATCTGCTGCTTGTCGTCCCTCGCGAAGGCCGGCAGCACCGGATCCTGTGCCATGTAGTCTGAAAACGCGGCATCCATCTCGGCGCGCTTGAGACGTGCCTTGGGATTGTTCTGGATGATCGCCGCCTCCCGCTCCGAATACTTGGCAAGCAGGTCGCGGCGCTTCTTTTCGACGAGCCGCTCCAATTCGCCGCGCCGAGCAGCCAGGTCAGAGAGTTTCTCCTCATGAAGCGTCAGGGTATGTGCGTAGGTCTTGACCCGGATCTTGATCGAGCCTCCGGGCTTGTTGGCATCGATATCGTGCAGCGCCGAATACGGTGTGCCGCTCGAGGAGATGATGTTATCGATGAGCCCGTAGGTCGGGGCGTCGTGGCCGCACTTGAAACTGGATAGATCGAGAACCACCACGTTAGGGTGGCGGGCAGCGAACTTGGCCGCCCAGACCTTTTGGACGCTGTTGGACGAGTAGTTTTCCGGCCAGACATCGGAAACCGAAAGCGGTGAATTGACAAGCTGCTTTTCCAGGTCGTCCTTGAAGAATCGATGCAGCCAGGCAGGATCCTTGGGGATGGATCGGATCGACAGGATGGGGTAGCCGAGCGCCTGGAACTCCTCGAGCACGCCGTGGTTCAGGCCCGGGTCGTTGTGATAGGGGCGTCCGAGCAGCAGGACGCCCACTCTGTTCTCGGCTTCCAGGTATTCGAGGATCTCGCGACCGCGCCGTTCGAGATCCGCGTCGAACTGACTCAGGGCCTCGAAGCCCTCGCTGCAGGCGAAACGGTTTTCGTCGCGGGTGATCCCGAGCCGCTCACCCCACATCTCGAACATCTGCTTTTCGAAATAGAGCTTCTCGGTGAGGGTGGCGGCTCCATCGACATACTGGATCCCGGCGCGTTCAAAGAAGTCGATCTCCTTGGTGAAGGCGGCTTTGACTACATTGGGAACGCCGGCCACGATCGGACACGAAGTCGAGTCCAACACACCGGTTACAAAGGTGGGCACGTTGGTGATGCACGGGAAGAAGATGTAGTCGAGCCGTTCCCTCTTGTGCTTGTGAAAGATCAGGTTATGGATGTGCGCCTGCGATACCTTGGAGGGATAGCATGGGTCGATCGATCCGTACTTGCCACCTTCGGCCCACATCTCCTCCGAGGTGTAGTCGGAGAAGACCACGTTGCGGGGCCGGATGCCGAGGGTCTCGAAGTAGCTGCGCCACAGGGGCGCGGTGGAGTAGATGTTGAGTACCTTCGGAATGCCGATTCGTAGTTTCGCGCGCCGCTTCCGAGCCGCCTCGTCCGAGCGCAGGATCGGGCGCCTGAGAGGCCGGCGTTTCACGCGGCCGAACAGGCCCTGGGTGACTTGCACGTCGTCGATGATCTCGCCTGCGCCGGGGATCTCCCTGGCTTTGTGAAAGCTCTTGAACGCCAGGGTTGCTTCGTAATCCACGAGGTTCGGATAGGCGGACTTCAGCTTCTTGCGTTCCCGGGTCAGGGCCTTGAGCGCCTCCTTGGACTCGACCGTGCCCTTTTCGCAGGAAAAACCTGCGATGTAGCGGCTGGTGCGGCCCTCGGGGGTCTGGGTGTCGATGAAGGTTCGCTTGCACTCGTTGGGACAGAAATGGCACACCGTCGACTCATCGTTCCTGCTGGTGAACGCCAGGTCGATGGCCGCCTCGATACCGATGAACGTGGAGTGGCCACGGCGCTCGACGACACGCTTGGTCTCCATGGCTGCTCCGATCGCACCTGCTTCGCCGGGATGTGGATGCACGAAGACCTCGGCGTTGGGTACGCGGTCCTTTATGTAGTCGACTTGCGATTTGAGCGCGGCGAGGTTGTACTGCGTGCCGCCTTGCAGCACGTAGCGGCGCCCCAGCTGTGCCATGCGCGGAATCTGCACCACGTACTGCCAGATGTTCTTCGGCAGCACGAGCGCGAGCCCCGCCAGCAGTTCCTCCTTGCTGTAGCCCTCCTTTTGGAAGTTGACACGGTCGGCGTCCAAAAAGACAGCGCAGCCGTAGCTGAAGTTCGGCGACAGCTTGGCGCCGAACGCGGTATCGGCGTATTCGGTCACGGGCACGCCGAATTGGTCGGCCATCGCCTGCAGCAGTGCACCGTTGCCCGCGGAGCACTGGTTGGACAGCCGGAAGTTGCGGATGTCGCCGTTGACCATGAACAGGACCTTGATGTCTTGGCCGCCCACATCGCAGATCACGTCGACGTCCTTGAAATACCTCACCGACGCCATCATGTGAGCGACGGTTTCGACGATGTTCACGTCAGCGCCAACGGACTCCTCGAGCACATCGGCGGCATAGCCCGTTGCGCCGAAACCCAGGACTTCGAGCGACGCCCCCTGATCGTTCACGAACTTCTTGATCTTTGCGAGGATCTCCTTGGTGTCCTGGATCGGGTTGCCCTTGGACAGCTGGTACTGCTTGCAGATGAGCTCACCTTCCTCGTCGATCAGCACCGCTTTCGACGAGGTCGAGCCGCCATCCAGGCCGATGTAGCCCCGGACGCTGGAGCCCGGCTCGAGCACCGCCGGTACGAAGGCCGGCAGCTTGTAGCTGGCCACGAAGTCGTCGCGGCTTGCGTCGCTTGCAACCAGTGGCGGACCAGCCGAATCGCCCAGCTTGGCGGCGCGCCCGTGAGAGATGAAGTCCTTGAGCGCTTGGACGCCCTGGTAGCGACCGACCTCGGGCGCCTCGTGCAGGCCGTAGATCACGGCGCCGTAAGCCGCATAGTACTGGGCGTTGTCCGGGACCAGGATCAGCTCTTCCAACGGCGTGTCGCTCGGGTACTCGTAGCCGCGCGCCTCCCACGTCTCCGGGATCCGCTGTCGCCAGCAGGCTTGCAAGAACGGCAAGTAGGTGTTGGGGCCGCCGAGCAGCAGCACTTTGTGGCGGAGCGTGTTGCCGCGAGTCAGGACCGACAGGTTTTGCATGACGATCGCATCGGCCAGCGAACACATGATTTCGGCGGAAGGGATTCCGGACTTGACCAGATTGACGATGTCGGTCTCGGCGAATACGCCGCACTTGGCGGCGACGTGATGCAGCTTGGAATCGTCCCAGGCAAGACCGCTGGTCTCGGCGTTCGACATGCCGACCTTGACCACGCACTTGTCGATGGTCGCCCCGGTGCCCGAGGCGCACTTGTCGTTCATCGAGGCGATCGCTCGTTTGGCTCCCGTATCCTTGTTCTCCTTGAAGATGATGATCTTGGCGTCCTGGCCTCCAAGCTCGATGACGCTGCCGACCTCCGGATGCAGCTGATCGACCGCCATGGAGACCGCGTTGACTTCTTGTACGAACTTGGACCCCAGCGGTTTCTTGATCGGGCCGGCACCGGACCCGGTGATGAAGCTCCGGATGTTCTTGGCTGGCAGATCGGCGAGCTCGTTGCCGACGGCGATCATCTGCTCGAGGACTTTTTCAGCCTGGCGGGTCTCGTGGCGCTCGTAGGTGGCCCATAGGATCTGCTTGGTCAGCGGATCGACAACGACCGTCTTGACGGTGGTCGAGCCGACGTCGATGCCGACGGCAACTTGATCACCGGTCAAGCGGGCACGGGGGCTGAGGTCGGTTTGTGTCGGGCCCATCGTCTCCAGACCAGGAGTGACTGACATGTCAGTCTAGCGCGATTCGGCCTTCTCTCACGGCTGCGCCGTACAGTCAAGGGCCGTCTGACCGTCTGACAGGCAGGCCTGGGCTCGACGGCGACCCATGGCGGTGCCACGCGAGCAGGAGCAACACAGCCCGCGGGGTATGCAGCTAGCTCGATCGGCGCCAGGAGCCAGCGAGCATGCGAGCCATTCCTGTTTCAGGACATCAAGCTCGAGGCGCCCGCTGCCCGTTTCTCGCCTGGTAAGCCACGATGCTGCGCTCGAACAGCTGGTAGACCCGGTTGTAGGGTATCCGCGCTCCGTAGACCGCGGCTCCCGCACTGTGGCGCTCGATCGCGGCTTCCACGATCCGCGCGAATTCGTGGTCCCGCAGGTAGAGATCGACTTCCTCGTAGGTACCGTGGGAGATCGGCGTGAAGTTCGCCGAGCCGATCTCGACGATGGCATGGTCGACGACCATCACCTTGCCGTGCACCATGCGAGGGTGAAGCAGGATGCGCAGGTTGCGGGGTGCACCGGTGCGTCTCAGGATTTCGTCGCAGCACGCCCTGTTGAGCGACGCCAGGACGTTGGCTCGTTCCGGCGCCAGCAGCTTGACCTGCACCCCTCTGGCAACCGCCCGGATCAACGCTTCGGTGAAACGGCGGTCACCCAGATAGGCCATCTCGATGCTCAGCGACCGCTCGGCGCCATCGATCAGCGCCAGCCTGTCGCCTAAGAGGCTGCCGCCGCGCCGGCCGTCGATGCTGCGATTGTGGAGCATGAAATCGAGCCGCCGAGAAGGATCGAAGCAGGCCGAACCGTGGTTGCGGGCGTGGTAGCGGCTCACGGCCTCGCGGCAGTCGAGCTCGACCATGAAATCGATGTTGCGCAGCTGGAAGTCGTCGCCGATGCCCATGCCGCCGAGGATCATGCGCTGGTCATCGAAGATGTAGACCTTGGAATGGTCGAAACGGCGCCGGTCGTGGTGAACGGTGATCCGCGGATGGCCGAGGATCGCCTCCGCCAGCTCGCTGCGTTCTTGCTTGCGCGGACCGCCCTGCCTGTAGACCATGCGCAAAAACCAAACCTCGAAGCGGCTCTTGGCACCGATCTCCTTGTGAAAGAAGCTGTGCTTTCCGGCCTCGAAGTGCTCGTAGGACGCGCCTACGAGATCCTTGTAGATGTCGACGCGAACCCCGCGCTCGGCTGCGCGCAGCACGGCCCTTCCGATCAGGTCTCCAGAGTCATCGTCGCGCCAGTCGAAACAGCGAACAACGATGTGCCGTCGTGACTGTTCGATGCGCGAGACAATGCGAGCGTAGGCGGACGCCCCGCATTCGAGCAGCGTGGGCGTGACCCGAGCGGCCGCCACTGTGTCGCTGCGAGCCGAGCGAGCCGCGGGCAGCCCTGCCCAAGGCTGGCGCTCGTGGCTGCGGGCGCTCTCGTACGTCCTTGCCGAGTGCATTATCTGGCCTTGGCCCTGCGCAGGGGCAAGGGCTCGGTTGCTGCAGGGGCCGGTTTGGGGGCGCTGTGACTAGCCGCCAGCGCGGCGTAGACGCTGTGGATCCGAAACGCCGCGGTGTAGTTGCTCAGCACAGCCAAGATCCCCAAAGCACCCGCAGTGAGCCAGAACACCGGTTGGGTGCCCTCGGTGAGCGCCGCAACGATGGGAGCCAACACGCAGCTGACCCCGATCAACAAGAGCCGCTCCGCTCGCTGCATCAGGCCGGCCCCGCAATTGACACCGAGAGCCTGGCCGCGGGCGCGCACGTAGCTGGTGACGACGGTGCCGTTGAGCGCCAAAAGGGGCAAGACCATGAGCCACGACTCGCGGTAGAAGGCCACCAGCCCGGCGAGCACGAAGATGTCGGCGTAGCGGTCGAGCGCCGAATCGAAGAAGGCGCCGGCGTCCGATGAGACGTCCATCGCCCGGGCGACCTTGCCGTCGAGGATGTCGAGGGTGCCGCCGGCAATGATCAGCCAGCCGCCCCAGCCAAAGTCACCGCGAAAGAGCAGGTAGCCGGCCCAGAGGCTGACAGCTGCGGACGCCATGGTCAGCCAATTGGGGGATAACCTGTGGCGCACGAAGAAGCGCTCGATGGGGCCGATCATCCAGAACCAAAAGCCGATGAGCACCCTGCCGATGAGCCTGCTATCGGCCCGCCGCCCCCCCATCACATCGTCCGGCGGCCGCTTGCCCAAGAGCAGGTAGAACGCCAGAGCGAGCAGCGGCAGCAGTACCGTTACGATCAGCGGCCGGAGCGCCGCGAAGACTTCGCTATTCCACGACAACATCGTCTAATCCAGGGCGTAGACTTGGGTCGGTGTGGCTCGGTGATGCCGGCAGAACGCTCCCGACCGCGCCCGGCTGCCGGGACGACCGCAAAAAGGCTCCAGGATTCACCCCCGCAACGGGCCCGTGACGGCTCGCATTGCACCCGTGTGACTGACAGGTCAGTCTAGTGCTGTCAAGCGTGTTTGTGGCTGGGGCACCGATTGCGCCCGGATCAAGGGCTTTTTGGGGTATACTCGAGCGGTTGGATTGGATGCCGTGCCCCTGGTAGAGCGCCGGGGCGCTCACCTTGGGGGAGCCTGGTTGGGCTCGAGTTGCTCGCATGATGGGAACCCTATGATGAGCGAAGCCATGGCCCCCGAGGCTCGTCGCGCCCAGTTGTTGCGAGTCTCGTTCGAGCTCTTTGGTGAGCGCGGCTATCACGCTACCACCATCGCCGACATCATCGAGAGGGCGGGCGTCGCGCGCGGCACCTTCTACAACTATTTCGAGAGCAAACGCCAGATCTTCGGAGTCTTGCTCGACGAGCTCTTCACTGCCGCTACCAGCGCCATCTTCCCGATCTCCACGGGAGCCGCCGCCGACATGCACCGGCAGGTCTTCGAGAACATCGCCGCGTTGTGCAAAACACTGCACGATAACCTGCCGATGACCCGAGTGCTCCTCGAGCAAGCGGTCGGGCTCGACGAGGAGGCCAACCTGCAGCTGCGTGCGTTTTATGAGCGGGCACTGGCGCGCCTGCAGAAGGCGATCGAAGACGGGCAGCGGCTCGGGATCGTGCGCGCGGGCGATTCCGCGGTCTTGGCGACCTGCATGCTGGGGATGATCAAGGAAGCTGTCTACCAGCAGCTTCTCGGCACGCAGGAGTCGAACATCAACGATCAGGTCGGCGAGATCTTCGCGGTGGCCGCCCGCGGCTTCCTTGCCGTTCCGACTTGATCGTGTCCTGTGGTTCGGCCGACGGCGCGCGCTGCGGCGCCAGCTGCAGCCACACCAGGTCGTGATCCGATGCCTCGGTCGTAACCTGGCCGCGAGCTTGCAGCGGCAAGTCGCTTGCGATGATGTCGTAGCGAAGCGGGTGATCGATCCCGACTTTGCCTGCCAGGGCGCAAAGCCGGTGCGCCAGCATCGGTTCGCCTTGGCGGGCAAAGAAGTGCGTGGCCCCGCCTTCTCGTGGGATCTCGATGCCAAGGCTCGACAGCGGCTCGAGCAGCCTGGCCAAGGCAGCGGCCTGGCAACGCTTGCGAAAGACGTAGCAGTTGGTGTCGCCGCAGACCACGACGCGCCGGTGCAGACAGCGCAGTCTCAAGACGCGGGCGATCGCGGTCGTCTGCCGCAGTCTGTGCTCGCTGTTGCCAGCGATGTCCAAGTGAAAATTGACAACCGTGAGTGTGGACTCGTCGTCTACGCGCAGGCGCGACACCAGGGCCCACTTTTGCTTCACGCGGCCGCCCATGATGTAGAGGCGATCGATCGGGCCGAGCCGGTCGAGCAATGGCAGGGGAATAAGGAAGCGCTCATCGAGCTGAAGTCGCTCGCCATCGAAGATCGTCGCCAGTCTGATCGCGTCGGGATGGAGGATGACGCGGAAGCGGCCGCCGAGGGCTCGGGCGACGGCGTCCGCATGGAAACCGTCCGGACCCTGCCGGTTTTCCTGGAGCGCCAGGACATGAAGGCTGCGTTCATCTTGCAGCTGTCGATAGTGCTCGATCAACGCCGGCAGCTGCAGGCCGTCCATGATGTTGTGGCTGGCGGCGACCAGCGGTGCTGCGGTGGCGGTCATGGCTTGGGCTATATCTTCCGCGGCCCGTAACCGAAACCTCATCGATTGTCCAGCGGCGCACAGGCCTTGCTCGGCAGGCGCGGCAGCCGGCGCTCGAGCCCAAACCGGACAGCACGGCCGCAAGGCAGCCTTGGTGACGATGCGTGCCAGGAATCGAAGCGTGCCAACCGCTGGGCCGCACGACGCAACGGCAATCGAGCGGTCGTGTCGGCCGGCGGCGACATCGTTGTGCCTTGGAGAAAACTTGCCGGCGCCCGCAGGTTCGTCTTAGGTTCGGGTTGATTCGGCTAAGGAGTGCTTGTGCTGAAGCAACCCCCCCGTGCAAGCCGGCGGTATCCCCTGCCGACTCGGCTCCTCGTCGTTTGGACATCGATCGCTTGGCTGCCCGCGCTGGCTCTAGGCGGCTGCGTGCTGAGCAATTTGGGGGCTGCGGAGCGCCTGCGCGATTCCGTCGAGCTCGTCAACGATGCGGCGCGTTGGGGCCGCATGGACGTGGCAGCACCGGGGATCGCCGCGAGCTTCCGCAAGCGCTTCTTTAACTCGCGCGGGGGCTGGGCCCGGGAGCTTCAGGTTGCGGACTCCGAGCTTGTGCGACTGGAGCTCGACGACAGCCGCAGCACGGCGACCGCCCTGGTCGCGCTCAGCTGGTACAAGCTGGACTCGCTCATCTTGCGCTCGACGGTGCTTCGCCAACGCTGGAAGCGCATCCGCGGCAGCTTCGTTCTCGAGTCCGAAGAGGTCGTGCAAGGTGATCCGGGGTTGCTTGCAAAAGCCGGTCCACGCCACACCACTCGGGGCCTTGGCCCGCATGGGTCACCAGCCTCCGGCTCGATCGGCCGATCCACCCGCGCAAACGGCCGCGTCCTCGTCTCAGCCTCCTCGACATAGTGCCGACTATGACACTAGGAGCGTAAGGGCCCGATGCCAGTGGCGGCCCGGACCCGTGCCATGGTGCGGCTCGCGATCTGCCGGGCCCGGCATGCGCCATCCTCCAGGATCGCATCCAGGCCTGGTTCGTCGCCGCGCAGCTGCTCGTAGCGCTGCCGCATGGGTGCAAAAGCAGACTCGAGCGCCTCGAACAGATCCTGCTTGGCGTGGCCCCAGCCGTAGCCACCCGCATGCAGCCTGGCAGCCATACGCTCGACCTGGTCCGGTGCGGCAACCAGCTTGTAGAGCTCGAAGGGCGTTGCCCCCTCTGCGCTCTTCTCGGCTTGCAGGGGGGTGGAGTCCGTCTTGATTCTCATCACGGCCGAGCGCAAGGCCTTGGCCGAAGCGAACAGCGGCAGGGTGTTGTCGTAGCTCTTGCTCATCTTGCGACCGTCCAGGCCCGCAACCACAGGTGCTCCCGTGAGCCGAGCTTCGGGCACCACGAGCGTGCCCTGCCCGAACAAGTGATTGACACGGATGGCCGCGTCGCGTGCCAGCTCCAGATGCTGCAGCTGGTCCCTGCCCACGGGGACGATATCCGCGTCGTACAAGATGATGTCGGCGGCCATCAACAGCGGGTAGTTGAACAGGCCGGCGTTGGCGCTCGCACCCTTGGCGAGCGCATCTTTATAGGAATGGCCACGCTCGAGCTGGCCGGTGGCGACGACACAGGCAAAGACCCATGCAAGCTCGAACACCTCGCCGACCGCCGACTGGCGGTAGAGCAGCGTCCGTTCGGGATCCAGGCCGCAGGCGAGCCATGCAGCGGTGACATCGTAGACGGAGCGCCGCAAGCGCGTGGGGTCCTTTTCGTTGGTAAGGGCGTGGTAGTCGGCAACGAAGTAGAGCGAGCGGTGCTGCTGTGCCAGCTCGAGAGCGGGCTTGATGGCCCCGAAGTAGTTGCCAAGGTGCGGCACACCCGTGGGCTTGATACCGGTGAGCGAAGTCTTCATGGTGTCTCGACGCTGGTGCATGGTCGCGTGCGACGGCGCTTCACATAGCAGGTTCCGAGGCGCTATTGCGAGGACGAAGGCCGGGAGCGCGCCGCCCTGCACGACCGCAGCCGATCGAACCGTCCTTGGACGGGTCCCAGGGGCTCGTGGCAAAATAGGCTCTGGGCCATGATCGCGCCATCTCGTCCCTTTCGCGTGCTCGGTGTCCAGCAGGTCGCGCTGGGTGCCGAATCCAAGGCGCGGCTGCGCGAGCTTTGGGTGGGTCTGCTGGGGCTCGAGGTCAGGGCAAGCCATCGCAGTGTGGCCGAGAACGTGGACGAGGATATCGTCGTTGCCGGGGCGGGTGCGACGCAGGTGGAAATCGACCTCATGCAGCCGCTCGATCCCGCGCGCAAACCGCGCGTGGCCGAGCCGGCGCTCAACCATGTCGGGCTATGGGTCGACGATCTGAACGCCGCAGTCGGCTGGCTGAGCGCGCGCGGTGTCCGGTTCGCTGCCGGCGGCATCCGTCCGGGCGGCGCAGGTCATGACGTTTGCTTCATTCATCCCAAGGCAAGCGCCAGCGCTCCCCTGTGCGGACACGGCGTTCTGATCGAGCTCGTGCAGGCGCCCCCGAGCGTCGTGCAAGCCTACGAGCGGGCCGAAGGCGACGCGGGCGCGTGAGTCAACCCCCAGGTTGCATAAAACGGCGTTGGCGAGTAGTCCATAGTCGGCTCCTTCCTGTTCGTTGTGGGTTCGTAATCCAACGATGCCAGGAAGGGGCCGGCCGCTCTACAGCTTCAGGGTTGGCGTCCGCCGGCGTGCGCGGGCACTTTCGCCGCAACCGGTAGCGCAAGTTGGTGACCGATGCGGGCTAGCGACGCGCGAAGCGGACGCGCCGATCCGTATACACCCGGAACGCCTTGCAGTCCGGGTCGGACTCGTGGCAGACGAAACGTACATGGATGTGATCGGCGTGCTTCGGGTAATGCCGGATGATTCCGGCCGGATGGCCTGGTCCACGGGGATACTGAAACCAACGCAGCAGCTCGCTCCGACTGGCGCCTTGCGCGCGTGCATGCCGGTAGAGCCGTGCTTGCAGCCGGTAGTCGACGAAGGCTGCCTCCAGCTGCTCGCGCGCCAACCAGTGCTCGAGCAGGGTCCACTGGCGAGCCACGTCGAGCTGCGAGGGGTGCAGGTACTGAAAGGGACACACCGAGCTCGGACAACGACGCTGGTAGTATGCGAGGTCCACATCGCGTCCGCTCTGATGGCTGCTGTGACCCTGCATGGGTCCGCCGTTGCGCAGGCTAAGGTCGTGAACGCGCACGCGCACCCGCTTCTTGTGTGCTTTGCGCACGGCGTCGAAGCCGGAAACAAGCGCCTGCACGGTTTCCAGCGTGCCCCAAGCCCGGGCGCTGTCGCGGATTACGTAGCCCGAATGGCGCGGCAGACGGCGGCCGCGCAACAAGCTTCCGTCGCTCGGGGAACCCAGTGACTGCGAGTGCGAAGCCGGCCGCTCGGTGTAGATGACGAGCGTGCCGCCAGCCCGGATGTGGTCTGGATCGAGCCCGGGATTCCAGCGTGCTATGTCGGTGATCTTGACTCCGTAGCGTGCGGCGATGGCGCCCGCGTAATCCCCAGGCTGGATCTCATAGGCGATCTGGCGCTGGGCCGTGGCCAGGTGCAGGATCTGACCTTCGCGGATGCGATCCGGGTGCAAGCTAGGATTGTGGCTTAGGAGCTGATCCATGCCGAGCGCGAAACGCTCGGCGATTTCGCTCAACGTATCGCCCTGGCGTACGCGGTAGGTTTTCGCCAATGAAGCCGGCGTGAGCGCCGAAGCTGGCGTATCTGCCACGCCCTCGTCGCTGGTCGCGGGAGTCGGAGCGCCGGGCTTGCCTGCAACCACGAGCTCCTGGCCTATCTGCAGCGTGTTGTCGTTCAGATTGTTCCAGGCCCGGATCTGTTCCACGCTGACTTCAAAGCGGTTTGCGAGCGTCCATAGGGCGTCGCCCGATCGTACGATCCATGTTCGCGGATCGGCTGCTGCGCTCCCCCCGATCCAGTGCAGCACCACCAGAAGTGTCAAAAAGGGTATCGCTAGCAGACGAAGCACTTTCCCAATGTGCCTCTGCACAGAGTCCGACATAGGTACAGCTGTACGCGAATAGCCGGTTTCAGACAAAAAAATGGCAAAGCGGTGGTACAACTGCACGGTCTCAAAACCTCCAACTGCACGGTCTCAAAACCTCCAACTGCACGGTCTCAAAACCTCCAACTGCCGCGTCCCAACCTCCAGCTACCGCGTCCCAACCTCCAACTGCCGCGTCCAGAGCCCGAACCGCTGTGTCCCCACCTCGAACCGCTGTGTCCCAACCCCGAACCGCTGTGTCCCCACCTCGAACCGCTGTGTCCCCACCTCCAACTGCTGTGCGTTGGCTCCTAGCTGCTGGGCTCGTATTGGGCTTCGGTTGGTTGGTGTTTCAGCTGCGCGGGGTCGTGGGTGCCGTCGTGTTCGCGTTCCTGATCGCGTACTTGTTGGATCCGCTGCTCGACCGCTGCGAGTCACTGAGGATCCCGCGCTCGCTCGGGGCGGCCATCCTGCTGCTCGTGGTGCTGGGCGCCCTTTGGGCCTTCGTGCTGCTCGCGCTGCCTGGTGTCGTTCAGGATGTCGTTGCCTTCGCCCGCCAACTGCCAGCCAGCGCGGAGCGTGTGCTGGCGGCCGTCCGGCCATGGCTGACCTCGCTGGGAGCTCCGCTTCCGGCAACGATGAAGGAGCTCGTCGAGAGCTTGCCGATCGACCTTGGATCGCTGAGCGGCAGCGTGTTCGCGCCCGTCATGCATGCTGTCGGCTGGGCATTGGGAGGCACCGCGTCCGTGGTCCAGGCTGCAGCCGCTGCGGTCCTGGTGCCGGTCTTGGCGTTCTATCTGCTGGTGGATTTCGACCGTATCGTTGCAGCAGCCCATGAGCTCGTTCCTCCGCGACATCGGAAGCTCGTGGGGGTACTTGCGTCCGATGTCGACAACGTCCTCGGTCAGTTTGTGCGTGGCCAGCTGTCGGTCATGCTGTTGCTCGGCGTGCTCTACGCCGCTGGGTTCGGCCTTGTCGGTCTGCGCCTCGCGCTGCCTGTCGGTCTGGTCGCCGGCCTGATTTCCTTCATTCCCTATGTCGGCGGCGCGGTGGCGCTGGGGCTCGCGCTGCTGATCGTGCTGCTCAATTGGACCGGGTGGCTCCAGCTGGCGTTGGTTGTCGCGGTCTATGTGGTCATCCAGCTGCTGGAGGGCTTTCTCATCACCCCGCGCATCGTGGGAGACCGGATCGGTCTGTCGCCCCTGTGGGTGCTCATCGCCCTGATGGCGGGCGGCGAGTTGTTCGGTTTTACGGGTGTCCTGCTGGCATTGCCCATGGCCGCGGTGGTCAAAGTCTTTCTGATCCACGGTTTGAGCCACTACAAACAGAGTCGCTTTTTCGGCGCCGGCGAGGGCTAGCCGCTGGTCGCCAGGTGGTTTCGCTTGTGCCGTTTGCCGCTCGTGGTAGACCCGGGAATGCCTTGGTTGCAGGCTACGCTGCGAGGTCAGCCGGTCTTGGCCCGCTGTGACCAGCAGGGCAGGCTGGTTGCCGAGCGGGGACGGGTGGAAGTTCGCTACACGCGGCAGGCGTCTAGGGCCTATTTCGCTGCGCAGCAGAATCTCACGCCAACGCCGGGCGTCGCGCCCCTACCCGATGACGCCTGCGCATCGGTTTCCGCGCTTCCGCCGGGGGCGTCGCGGGGCGGCAAGCGCATTGCGCCCAAGCAGCCGCCGCGTCACGCCGACAGTCCGAGCCTGATGCCGGCAGATGGGCGTTCGGACGATCCCATCGTTGCCTACACCGACGGGGCTTGCAGCGGCAATCCGGGTCCGGCAGGGCTCGGCGTCGTGCTGCTGGACGGTGGGGCCCGCCACGAGCTCTCGGAGTACCTGGGTAGGGCGACCAACAACGTGGCAGAGCTAAGCGCCATTGTGCGCGCGGTCCAGGCTGTGGCGGGGAGCCGGCGTCCCGTACGCATCTATACGGACAGCCGCTATGCCATCGGCGTGCTGACCAAGGGTTGGCGAGCGAAGGCCAACATCACCTTGATCGCGCGCGCCAAGGCCGAGCTGGAACGCCTGCCGGACGTGCGCCTGCTTCACGTGCCTGGACATGTTGGGGTCGAGCTCAACGAGCGCGCCGACGAGCTGGCCCGGCGCGCGGTGGACGGCGGGGCCAGCGAGGGTTGGACCGCCGTCCCCAAACCCGACCCCTCACCCCAGCTAGCTTAATTGACCCTGCCCGAAGTGCTGTGCGGCTTCAGCGAGCGTAACAAAGGTGTAGCCGTTATCCCGCAGCATCGTCAGCGCCAGCCGCAACGCACGCTCCTTGGCCCCCAGAGCCACGCGCAGATCGGGTTGGTGGGCAGCAAGAAAACCGAGATCGTCATGTTCTCGGTCGCATAGGTCGATGCCATGCAGCTCCAGGTTGACCAGGGGTCGGCCAAGCACAGCGCGCGTAAGCAGCTCCGTGCCCCGCTGCCCGCCCACAATCAAGCTCGTGCCGATGTAGGGCAGGCGGCCCAGCAGGTTTCGTGTTACTCCGATAGGGAGCTCGAGCACGCCCGTGCCTGCTCGCCAGTGGGGGTGTCCCACCCGGTACGGGTCCGCGCTTGCGCTCAGTGTGCGAGGGTCGTCGATCACGGCGGCACTTGTCCGACCTCGCGCTTTCATGAGTGCAAGCACGCACAGTTTCGCCAGGTGGTAGACAGGGCAAGGAAACAGGCTCGAGTCGTAAACCATACCCTGCTCGGCGATCACGTCGTACAGCGGAGCGCTCATCCTGTAGCCGGGGGCGCGGAACCCTTGCGGTCGCTTCCCGATGCAGTCCGCGATCAGCTCGCTGCAGCGTGCAACCTCCCCGCGCATCACCTCGACAGCGCGCAGACTCAGGTCGTACAGGTGGCTGTCGGAGTGGTTTCCGATTTCGTAACCCGACTCATGCAACCTCCTGATTCGATCGGCATTGCCGCAAGACCTCAAGTCGCGGCCGATTACGAAGAACGTTGCCCGCAGATCGAGCTCCCCGAACAAGGCTTCGAAGCGTGCGAGCGCGCGCCGGTACACGGCCGTGGCAGCCGCGGTGTGGGGCGGATCAAGGCCGTGAATTGCTGCGTAGCAAGGCACTTCATCGAGATCGACCGATACTGCAGCCAGGCGCACGGTTAGCTCTTGAGGCGAATGGCTAGCACCAGGCGTCCCATATTGAACAGCACGTTGGGCACCCGCCGCAGAAGGTGAATGGAGGGCGGCCGTTTTTCCAGTACCCGCACCGGTATCTCACGTATGCCGATGCCCGCCCGCTCGCTGCGGATGACGAACTCGCTCGCAAACAGGTCCCGATCGACCACGCAGCGTTCGGCAAGGTCGCTGAGCGCGCGCCTGCGAAAGGCCTTGAGCCCGTGGGTGTCGGTGCCTTTGAAACCGAGCAACGCGCGCAGCAGGCCGTTGATGATCAACGTTCCCAGCCTGCGCACAAGCGGGCGCTGGTCTTCGGACCCGGCGGCGACTTTGGATCCCACGACGAAGTCCGTGCCCCCGGTTTCCAGGATCGCCATGGCGCGCTGGTGGAAATCCGTGTCGCACAGATCGATCTCGTCACAAATCACATACTGCCCCCGCGCTTCTAGAATTCCCCTCTGCAGCGCGCGGCCGTAGTTCGCACCCTCGGTGTTCAGCTGCCGCACCTGCGGAAACTCTCGAGCCAGATCCGATGCGATTTGGCGGGTCGCGTCGGTGGATCCGTTTTCGGAGAGCACAAGCTCATAGGACCAACCAAAGCGATCGAGACGACCCAGGAGCTCCCTCACCGCGGATTCGAGAATCGTCTCCTCGTCGTAGACCGGAATCACGACCGTAACGTAGGGTGCCTGGTCTCGGTAGATCATCCGATCAACGCTCGCGCTCGGACCGCCGCCTCACGCCCGTAGATCAGCGCGTCCTCCATGGAGGAGTAGTTCCAGCCGCCGTAGCGCCCCGCGCTGAGGATATTCTCGTGTGTTAGGAAGTCCTGTATGCACGCGAGCGCACCATAGTATTCGTGGTCGAAGACCACGTACGCGTGCTCCATGTGCCGCAAGCGCATGAACAGCACATCGTCGCTGCTGCGAACTAGGCCCATCTCCACGAGCCCCTGCACGATCTGCGGGCTGAGGTCACGTAGATCGGGTGGGCTTCGCGACGAGAGCTCCACGTACAGGTTGGCCTTTGCCTCCGGGGCCATCTCGGCGCTGAAGTTCGAGTAGCAGCCGACGCGGTAGAACGGGAAACGCTCTTCGGGGACATAAGCCCAGTGCAGGTCCACGCCGCAGGGGACGTCGAGGGCCACGTCCAGGTAATAGAGCCCGTTGCAGCGGAGCTTGGCTGCGGCCGCGATGATTTCCGGGGGCGGCCCACTCAGCAGCGCGACCAGCTTGTTCAGCGGTGCGCTCGAGATCAACACGGAGTAGGGAACGGCTCGGTCTTCAAAGATCAGGCGTTTGGCCCTCCAGTCGATGCTGCGTGGCGCGCTGCCAAGACGGATCGTACTGCCTAGCAGATCGCGCATGGCATCGCTCAGGGTTCCGATGCCGCGACGCGGATAGGTGAAGGTCGCGTTGTATCCGAGCTCCCGGCCGCCGAGCCCCACGGCACCCGCGATCACGTCCTCCAGCGTCGGCAGGGGGACGAAGCGCGAACACCAGTCGGCCGTGATCTCACGTGGATGAACGCCCCACAGCTTGGTGTTGTAGGGCACCATGAAGTGGCGGCTGAATCCTGCCCCGAAGAACTTCAGGAAGTAGTCTTCGAGGCTGGCGGGCTCGGGCATCTGCTCGCGCCGGGCCAGGGCCTCGAGGAATCCCATGAGGCATTCGTAGGCTACCGCTGGCGGCAGTCCGAAGGTGTTGGCCTGGTAGGGATAGCGCGTATAGGTGCCATGGCTGAAGACTCTGCTGCGCCGACTGATCTGAAGCGCATCTTCACCGAGCAGTTGCTTGACCCAGCTGCTGATGTCGGGGTCGCGGAGGTGCAGCAGGTGGCCGGTGCGGTCGAAGCGAAAGCCCCGGTCCTCGTCGGTGACCACGTGACCGCCCGCGCGTCGCTGCTTCTCGTGTACTTCGCAGTCGTCGCCCAGATGGTATGCCGCGGACATTCCTGTCAGGCCTGCGCCGAGGATCTGAACGGGCGGCTGGCTCATGGGGCGGTCGAATCTCCACCAGGGCGCGGCTCGCGTCAAGGCTTCCTCGTCGTTGCGCCTCGCCATTGCCAGCGGCACCCGGCCCTCGTCCAAACGCGTGGGTCATGCTTTCGCGGGCAGCTCGCTTCGGTCTGGATGCGGAATCAGGACGGCGCTGAGCATGGCGTGGGCGCCGTGGAGCCGCGCTGTTAGCGGCCCCAAACTGGCCGGCAGCACGGCCGTGTAGCCGCAAGGCACGCTGCAGCGGGGACGTGAGAGCAGCTCGATTCGCCCATCGAACACCGTGAGTGCTCTAAGCACATTGGCCGCGGGCAGTGGAAGCGATCCGTGACCTGCTACGATGCCCACGCGCAACCGCGTGGAGGCCACCCGTGCTGTCCCGGTACCACAAAGCCACTGGATCGCCGGCTGTGCGTGTCGGTTTACGCGGCCCATCCGGGCCCGAGCTCGCTCCGGATTCACGTGGGTATCCCAGGCGGTGACCGCCAGGGAGGACTCGACATGCAGCGTTCGCGACTCACCCCCTGTGCTCGGTTTCCCGTCCTCGTCGTAGCGCCGCCCCCAATCCCAGTAGCGGTAGGTCACGCCCCGGTGTCCCGGGAGCACATGTTGGACCTCAGCCAACGTGAGGCCCTCGCCGATGGCGTGAGGGGTTCCTGGCGCGACCATCAAGAAATCGCCCGGAGCGACGTGCACGAACTGCAGCATGTGGGACGGATCGCGGCCAGCTGCGAGACAGCGGGCAACCCGCGCCCGCGTCACACCGGGACGGAAACCGAGCATCACCCCGGACCCCGGTCTACAGTCCAGCACGTACCAGCACTCCTCCTTTCCCGATTCGTCAGGCCCCAGCCCTTCGTAGCTGTCAGGCGGGTGAACCTGTAGCGACAACGGTTCGCGGGTGTCGATGAGCTTGACCATCAGGGCTGTCCCGGCACGCCCGAGACGGGCCTCGGCGCCCAGCCACTCGAGCGGGCTCGTCCGGATCGCGTTTGCGAGCGGCGCCCCACCTTCCAGCAGCCGGCTCGGGAGCTCGGGACCCAGGGACAGCTCCCACGCTTCGCCCACGGAGCCGGCGCCCGCTGCGGCCGCGCTCCCTCGCGCCAGACCGGCTTTGGTCCCTCGCACCAGCTTGTTGCCACCCCACGGCGTGCGCTCTTCGGGTGCGAAGTTGTTCGGTTCGAGCAGCAAGGGCAGCAGTTCGTTCACGTGGGATCTATACACGATCTCGCGTACCGGCGCCGACCGAGTCGGCGGACCACCGGCCGCTGCCGAAAACTTGGCGTTGGGGATCGGTGAGCCCTATCTTGACTTTAATACCAGCGGTGACTGGTGGGAGGTCGGCTGATGGCTTACTCGGGACCCGAGAGAAGAATCCACAGAGTCTACGTTACCCGAAACACGGAGTACCACATGCGCAAGGATACCTGCGTGGCCGTCCGCGATCGTAGCAGCGGCCGCTGGCTGGTCCGGCACCTTGCGCTGCGCCAGCGGGTGCAGGGTGCCATCCGCTTCTGTGACAACGGGTCGATTCGTGCCAATCCGGGGCTACCCCGCATCGGCGAGTCGATCTGCTTCGAGAACAGCGGCAGAGACCTGATCACGAGCTGTGTAGTCTCCGTCGAGCGCCCCCACCTGGACACCGTCAGCGGCTACCCCTTGCACTGAGGTCGGCAGCTTGGCTAGTGTCCTGGATCCCTGATCGCGTACACTCAGTCTGCGAGAGTAGTAAGACCAGTCGCATGCAGCAGAGAAGGATCCGCGTCGTAGCAGCGGTGATCGAGTCCGAGGGGCGCTATCTGATAACCCAGCGCCGCCAAGGCGCGGTCCTGCCCAATCTTTGGGAATTCCCCGGCGGGCGGGTCGAGCCTGGGGAGTCCGATGCGGGTGCTCTGCGCCGCGAGCTCGGGGAACGTCTGGAAGCGGACGTCGACGTGGGTCAGTTGATATCGTTCGTCAGCCACCCGTATCCAAGTTACACCGTCGATCTGTACCTGTACGAGTGCACACTGCGGGGGTCGCGGATCGTGACCCGAGCGGTCCAGAGTTATCGCTGGATCACTTCCGGGGAATTCGATCAGTTCGCATTCACGCCGGCAGACGAGGCTTCCATGAACCAGCTTTTGAACCTATGAGGGCTAGTGCCTCGCCACAGGAATCCTGGTTGGTTGGGGCCTGCAGTGGGGCTCGCTGGCAAGGCGGACCGACGAAGACTGCGGTTCATTTCGATGCTGTGCAGCGCATATTCGAGGAGGTCCCAACGCCGCCAGCGGGCGCC
>JAKSBK010000398.1 GCA_022361155.1 Pseudomonadota bacterium | reverse complement strand
GTCACCGTGCAAAGACGCCGGCCGGCCCGACCCGCGTTGGCGTCCGCCGGCGTGCGCCGGCACTTTCGCCACCACCGGTACCACCGGTAGCGTAAGTGTGCGAAATGAGCTGCGGTGGTGTCCGGCACGCTTGGTGCGGTGTGCGAAGCATGACGCCCCGACCCGACCTGGGTTGGCGTCCGCCGGCGTGCTCGGCGAGCCGCCCGCCGGGACATCCCCAAGCCTCAACGCGGGTCAGGTCGCCCGGCGAGCCGCCCGCCAAGCCTCAACGCGGGTCAGGTCGCCCCGCCAGCGCCAGCGCGCAGCGGTTCAGCAGGGGCGCCAGCGCGCAGCGGTTCAGCAGGGGCGCTTGTCCCCTGCATGCTCGCCCATGATAACCCCAAGCCAGCAGGTTGCAGCCCCGTCAATTCCTCACGCAGCCTAATAACGATCGCCCGTCCAGCCTTCTACCGTTCAGCCATGCCCGCCCGGCATGCCTGACTCCTCGCTCGCGCTCCTCAGCGCAGCTCGGAAGGAGCCTCGGGAACGTGGGTGATCAGATCGCTGCAGCCCACATGCTGTTGCAGTCTTAAGTCCGGTTTCGGCACGGCTCGGCAATGCGGGCCAGAGCGTGAGCCTGGGCTCTTGACAATTACAAGGGGGGGGTAACGTTCCGTTATCGATGGCTGTCGCGCTTGGTCAGCGACAGCCGCAGCGGCGCCGGTTGGCGCCAAACGGGTGCTGTCTCTCGGCGTGGAGGCAAGACGAAGAGCGATTCGGTTCTAGCGGGTGGTTCAAACTGAGAAAGGGGGCGGCATGCCTCGTCGTAAGGGTAGTGGAAGCGTTGGGCGTGGGTTTCGGCTGGCTGGCCTGGTGGCCTTGTGGGTATTGGCCCTGAGCTGTGGACGGCAGTCGCGCTCAGGTAAGGAAATCCAATCGAGTCGCATCGCGCTGAGCGGGTTGCCTGCGCAGTTGACCATCGCACTGCCCGGCGACATGGTGCCGCAGGACGTCGCGGTGGCGGCAACGGGCTTGCTCGAGCTCGAGCAGGGAGCCAAGGTGCAGAACGAAGGGGCTTCTGGCGAAGCCGCGACAGTCAGCCTGGGCACGGCGGCGACCGCCGTGTTGCCCGATGTCGTGACCCGTTCCCTCTGGAGTCGGGGTGCGCTCGGTCTCGGGGAACGCGTGCAGGTGCAAGGCGATGCGCGCAGCGAAGGCGCAATCGAGCTCGGCACTGGAGCCGCGGTGTCGGGCACGATCTTCGCCAATAGCTCCTTTGGCTCGCTGCGCGAATCGACCTGGACAGTCGCCTGCCCGGCTCAGGACGGGGGATCCGTCGAGGTCGGCGACAACGAGCACCTGAGTCTCGATCCAGGTGGCTACGAAGATGTACTCATCGGCTCGGCGTCGAGCTTGCGCCTACGCGCGGGGACGTACCTGTTCTCGGAGCTGACCGTACCCATAGATTCCCAGCTGCGCGTGGACGACAGCGATGGCCCGGTGGTGGTCTACCTGCAAGGAAACCTCGAGCTTGGCGGCAGCATCGTCGATGCGTTGGGTGACGTGGTCTCGGAGCTCGACCTGCTGGTCGTGGCGGTTGGCGTCGACCAGCAGACCGTGGACGGCCGGATGGTCGGTACGCTGGTCGCGCCGAACAGCACCATCGTGGTGCAGGACGTCGGACCCACGGGGCACGCCGGTGCCTTCTTCGGTTCGGGCGTCCGGGTGGCTGAAAACGCTATCATCAACCACCGGCCCTTCCCCTGGAACCTGGTGCTGCCCCCCACGCAAGTACGCATCATGGACGCCCCGGTCATTCTGAGGGCCGGTCTGAACCACACCGATTCGACGCGCGCCGACGGCACGAGCTCACCCGCGGATCCGGTCTCGTTCCAGCTTCCAGCCACGCTACCGGTCAGGCTCGGCAATGCCGGCAACGGCACGGTCGAGCTGCGCTACACCGACGAATCGGGCAACAACGTCGTGTGCTCCTACGTGGGTGGCGCCACCGTGGCGAACCCCACGACCGAGCTCGAGCGTGCCCGTGGGCTGAGCTACAACTTCAGCGCCTGCGACAACGGCGCCGAAGCCGGGGCCACGGTGCGCGGTACGGGCTTCACGCTCACGATCCTGAGCGGGGACGCCAATGCTCCTTCGGCTCGCACCGAGGTGGCCGTGCATCTCGGAGGCGGTTGCAGCGGATTGCTGCCTCCACCCATGGAGCCGCACGAAGTTGTCGAGCTCAAGCAGAGATTTGCCTGGCGCGAGAGCCAGTTCTTGCCCGAGACCGACCCGGACGGAAACCCCGCGCTGCGCTACGGCCTCATCTATGTGGAGCGGCCCCAGCAACTGGAGCAGCTCGACAAGATGGGCGTGTTCTGGAGCACACTGCCCCTGTTTCGGGAAGAAATCCGGCAGTGGTTTGGAAGCTGCGGCCACTTCCGCAAGGCCTTCGACGAAAAGGGCGGCTTCGTGTTCGCGGTGTTCCAGGCCCATATGTACAACATCATGCGAGACGCGGGCACCTTCGCCGAGCTCTGCAAAGCCGGCGAGCTCGGTGCGGGCTGCGGCGACTGCGCCGGCCAGGCTTGCGTTCCCGAGCCGGCCGAACTCGAGCCGCCCTTCCGCGCCATCATCTTGAGCGAGGAACCGGAAGCCGGCGCCTACAACAGCGACGGCTCGCTGTCGTATGAGGCGCTCGCAGAAGCCGGCTTTCACCTGTGGCTCGAGCAGCGGGCAGCCCAACAGCCTTTCGGCATCTTCAGGAAGGCTTGGGACTGGTTGGTCGGAAACGTCGTTGCTCCGGTGACGAGCTTCGTGGCGGACACCACGGTCGACGTGGTGGCTTACGCTACCAACTGGGACGGCCTGGTAGACACGATCGTGGTGGGCCTCGACGATATCTGGGAAGCGAGCACGAGAGCGCTGCAAGCGATCGGCAGGATCTTCTCCGGCCGGATCGATGTGCACATGCAGTTCAACATGCTCAACCGCGACCCCTCCTTCCGTGGCCCCGGCGTGCCGCAGCCACCTATGGTACGAGGCTGGGGCGACCAGGGCCCCATCCCGATCTTCCCGCGCGGCGTACGCGTGCGAGTCAAGCAATGGTGGGGTATCCTGCCCGTTACCGGCGAGGCCAAACTGGATGGCGCGGGTGTTGCGAACGTGAAAGCGGTGGAAGGCCCGCGGTCCAGGGATGGCGGCCTGTGCATCGAGCTCGACAACGATGATGCGCGCATGACGTCGGACTTCATCCCGAACGAGCTGTGCGATTTCCGCCAGGACTTCGACGGGTTCCGGCATGACCTCAACCTGCACATCGACACCGAGCACGAGGACCTGCACGCCATGACCCAGCTGGTCGACTCGGCCGACTACGCCCGCACGGTGATCGGCCGGGACCCGGACCGGGTCGAGGTGCTGACGGGACGAGTCGCCAACGTGTTCACGCAGGTGATCAACGGCGGAAGCGAGCGCGCCATGGTGCTTTGCCTGGATTTCCCCAATATCCACAGCGGAACCATCCTGAGTCTGGGCCAGGTGCTCGGCGTTCTCGCAACCACGGCAACGAAAAACGTGCTGCTGGACTCGATCATCAGAGCAACGACCGTGGTGATTGCCGGCAAGGACATGTTTTGGCCCGACAAGGGCAGTGCCATACTGAACCTCAACTCGCGTGGCGTCATGACCCACGAGTACGGCCACTTCTTGATGTGTGACCTGATGTTCCAGGAGGAGGGGCCTTCTGCCCTGCTCGGCCTGGTCAGACGCGTCGGCGAGTTTGAAGACGACGAACGTGAAGACGACCTGACCATTCACGCCGAAGCCTTTGCCGATACCTTCGCCATGCAGGTGGTGGGGGGGTATAACTACACACAGACTCCAGGATCCACAGATGGCTTTGGGAATAGCATGCGCTACTGCCGACCATGGTTCCTGCCCCCTCCTCCTGCTCCGACGCTCAGTTGCGCGGAAAACAACTACCGAGGCATGAACGAGGACTTTCCGCACGGGGATCAGCCCTTCCACGATGAACTTGCGCGCTATACCACGCTGATCCACGACGCGTTTGACCGCTCCGACAGCTCAGCTCGTTCGACGAACGCGCCCTGGAACGGCGACGTGTGGGGTGTGGTACTCGATCCAGCCAACCCCGCGGTGCCGCTGGGTCTCGAATTCTCCGCAGCACCTTACATTCACGTGGACGACGAGCCCGTCGGCTTACCCGGTAGGGCCTGGCAAGACTGGATCCATCACGTGCTGGAACGCGGTGCAGGAGGCACCACGTTCCTGAGCCGCGAAGACTTCTTCGGCGGACTCTCGGACGCCATGGCGCAGCACGGTGCCGATTGGTGCCAGCGCTGCGAGGTATTCTCCCTGCATACCCATCTAACGGCCGGTCAGCCTAACATCATCGCGACTCCGGCGGATCGAGTCCGGCGTTGGGAAGCCTGCCTGCTAGGTGTGGACTGGGACGGGCCGCTCGTGAGCGGCGAGCGTTTCAAGATCGAGGAAGTGCTTGGCGAGCCGGTACC
>JAKSBK010000397.1 GCA_022361155.1 Pseudomonadota bacterium | reverse complement strand
CCGCCTACGTAGGCGAGCCCCTTCGGGCCCTTTGCCATGATGCGCCAGGGGTCGAAGCTGAACACCGGCCATTCGATCAGTAGGCCCAGATCGACTCCGAGGCGCAAGGCCAGGATGCGCAAGTCCAGCGACGCGTGGAAGTTCCCGTAAGGATACGAGGTTAGCGCGATGAGCTTCGTGTTCAGATCGTTGCTGGAGCCGTAGATCGGCAGCAAGTGCTCGAATGTGAACTGAGTACCCCCAGTGTACACGTCTCCGGTGAAGCTCCAGCCCTCGGGAGACAGCGCCAAGGGCCAGTCGTGCCTCTGCTCCGCGCTAGCGGTGCACGTGACCAACACGCACCCAATCACGACGGCCGCTGTAGCTTCCCGGAGCAAGAATATCCGCAAGGGTCCAGCCCTTGATGTCCCCTCGAATCTACACCATTTGAGGTATTCATGGGTTCTTTCAGTCGCAGAATCGTCGACGGCCTGCTCCATGTGAGGTGAGCCACAGCGTACCTTGGACTACATCAAAGCTCGCCCCAGCGACTCGCTGCAAGGCGGGTCCAGGGAAACCCGTCCTGGAAACGAGCAATCGACAAGGCGTCCACGGAAGCACTGGTGGCCGCAAGGACCCTAGTGAGCTCGTGATTCGAGGGTGATGGCCAGGCACGGACGCCCGGCGCCGGGGCGGCGGCCACCGAAAGCCTCCCAAAAAACAGAACTCCAATTGAGCGTCAGACTGTGGCAGAGTAGCGTCCGCAGTTTGCAGGGCTCTTGCCAAGGTGGCTGCTGTATGGTTTTCATGCACGCGAATTCCTTGTGCATGAGTTGTGTCGTAGGTCGTGAGATCAAGCGCCGGAAGTGCGGGAATCGCCAGGTCCGGGCTTTGGCAACGTTCGTTGAATCGAGGTTGCAAACCTAGTTGGAGGTAGACAGCAATGACAAACGGATTGAGGAACAAGCTCGTGGGTATGGCGATCGCGGCAACTCTGGCCGGCTATGGGGTCGGTTGCGGTGGTTCGCAGGCCCCGGCCGCGGCAGAGCATGGCGGCAGCCATGACGAGCATGGCGGCGGCGAGCATGGCGGTGGTGAGGAGCACGGCGGCGGCGAGCATGGCGGCGGTGACGAGCATGGCGGCGGTGACGAGCATGGCGGCGGCGAGCATGGCGGCGGCGAGCATGGCGGCGGTGACGAGCATGGCGGCGGCCATCACGACTAGCGTAAACGTAGGGTAGTGCGTGGGGCGGCGGACGTACGACCTTGACCCAACCGTCTGTGGTCGTAACGTTCCGCCGCCGCGCCCGCCGCCTCGCCGAGGACGCTCCTGGGGCAACCGTTCACGGGGGTCTTTCGCTTCGACGACGGCTTGGTCCTCGGCTAGCGCGAAATTTGCGGTTCCGGCTGCGCGAGCGCGTCTTGCGTCGCGCTTTGGTCCCGCCAGGCCGACATTTCATGATCCGAAAGGGCATCATTCTCGCCGGAGGTACCGGCAGCCGGCTGTACCCCATGACCCGTGGCATCGGCAAGCAGCTGATGCCGGTCTACGACAAGCCCATGATCTACTATCCGCTCAGCGTCCTCATGCTGGCGGGTGTGCAGCAGGTGCTTGTGATCACTACGCCGCGGGAGCAGAGCCTCTTTCACGCGCTGCTGGGGGATGGAACGCAGTGGGGAATGCGTCTGCAATACGCCATCCAACCGAGCCCGGACGGAATCGCGCAGGCGTTCCTGATTGGGCGCGAGTTCATCGCAGGCGAAGGCTGTGCGCTGGTGCTAGGCGATAACATCCTGTATGGCCATGGCCTGCAGGGACTGCTAATGCGAGCAGCTGCGCAATCCGTGGGCGCAACGGTGTTCGGGTATTTCGTGCGAGACCCACGAGCCTATGGCGTGGTCGAATTGGCTAGCGATGGAACGGCGCTCAGCATCGAGGAGAAACCTTCGCAGCCCAAATCCAACTACGCGGTCACTGGCCTGTACTTTTACGACGAGCACGTGGCCGACATCACGGCAGCGCTCAAGCCCTCTGCTCGGGGTGAGCTCGAGATCACCGATCTGAACCGCCATTACATGAGCACAGGCACACTGCGCGTCGAGACCTTGGGTCGCGGTGTCGCTTGGCTCGACACGGGAACGCCTGACGCGTTGCAGCAGGCGGCAAGCTTCATCCAGACCATCCAGAAGCGCCAAGGGCTCAGGGTGGCCTGCCCAGAGGAGATCGCGTTTCGCAAGGGGTGGATCGATGCAGCACAGGTTACGGCGCTCGCGGCCGAGCTTGGACGCACCGAGTACGCGCGGTATCTGCGTGACGTCTTGGTCGAGGGCAAGTCCCTTACCAGGAGCCCTGCACTCGACTAGCAAAGTCATAAGGATAGCCGAGATCGAAAGCGCTGGCCTCGTCGAGCGCGGCCATACACGGTTCATCCAGCGCGAGGTCGGCGGCGACGAGATTGTGTTTGAGCTGATCGACGTCGCGAGCGCCGAATATAACCGACGTCACGTGTTTCTTTCCGAGCAGCCACGCCAAGGACACGCAGGCCGCAGTGCTTCCTGTTTCCTTGGCCACGGTTCCCACGGTGTCGAGGATGCGCCAGTTGCGCGCTGAGTCGAATTGCTTGTAGCGTTCCCGCCAGTGCTCGAGTCGACTTCCCGAAGGGGGGACCTGCCCCTGCTGGTACTTGCCCGTGAGAAACCCACCGGCGAGCGGTGACCAGGGCAAGAGCCCGGTGCCGAACCTACGGCACAGTGGAATGTGCTCGCGCTCCAGACTACGACAAACCAGGCTGTACTGCGCCTGAAGCGTGACGAAATGCGCCAGTCCATGCAGTCGGCTGAGCCACAGGCTGTCGCAGAGCCGATAGGCCGCATAGTTGCTGGCCCCGATATAGAGGATCTTGCCCTGCCGGACGAGATCGTCCAACGCCCGGAGCGTCTCCTGTTCGGGTGTCTCGATGTCTTGCATGTGTATTTGGTACAGATCGATCCGGTCCGTCTTGAGACGACGCAAGCTGTCTTCGACGGTACGCATGATGCGGTAGCGCGAGGCGCCCGACGCGTTCGGCCCCTCGCCCATGCTGAAGCGAAACTTGCTGGCCAAAACCACCTTGTCGCGGTGCTGCTCCTTGGCGAGCCATTTCCCAATGACACGCTCAGACAAGCCGTCCTGACCATAGACATCCGCGGTGTCTATGAAGTTCACGCCGGCGTCGAGCGCCGCATTCATGATGGCAAACGAGGTCTTCTCGTCCGTGCCCACCCTGTGCATGAACGATTCCTCATCCGCTTCACCAAAGGTCATCGCGCCCAGACACAGCGCCGAGACTTTGACGCCGCTGTCTCCTAGATTCCGGTATTGCATCGTTCGCCTCGCTGCCTTGTGCCAGGCTTCCGCCCCGGAGTCAAAGCGATGAGCCCACCTTGAGCCGTCAGTGAGCCGTCGGAGCCATCCAGAAGCAGCTGTGGTACAAGGATGGCTCGATGCCCCGTGCGGCCCACAAGCGCGCGACAAAGCGAAGCGCGCGGCTTTGCATGATCGGCGCGCTCGTACTCGCCCTCATGGCCTGCGCCAGCGACCAGGTGCACGTTGACCAGCAGCTTGCCGAGGCCGAATTCAACGTCGAAGGCATGACGTGTGGCAGCTGTGAGCGCCGCGTGCAGACGGCGGCGCGCTCGGTGCCTGGCGTCGTCGCCGCCAGGGCGAGTCATACCGATGCCCGTGTCTGGGTCACCTTCGATGCGATTGCGGGGCGACCGGAGCTGATTGCCCAGGCCATCCGGAAGGCGGGCTACCACGTTGAGACCATCAGCAAAGAGGATCCACCGCGCAAACGGTCGTCACGGTTCTGAGCGCGCCGGTGGTCGCATCCACCCTGCATGGCCCGGTCTCGACCGCTCGCTTGGGACCGGACATCAATACTGAGGTTCCCCGCTGGTGACCATGATACTGGAGGCGGTACCCAGCGGGGAACCCAAGGCCGCTTGGTGACAAGTCAGCAGCTACCTGGATCAAAACGGAGCAGGCAGCCCAAGCTTGAGGCTGTGAATGAACGAGAGGGAAACTAGCCCTGCAGGAACATGTCGTAGAGTGTAAGCAGGATCTCTACAACGATAAGTGCCACGATGTACCACTCGACCCGCAGGCTGCGTCGGTTTTGAAGTAGGTCGAGCGCCGTGCTGGCCGTGCCGGAAACCAGATCGAGCTTTCGCTCCAAGGCGAGCGCCCGTTCCCGCAGCTCGTACTCGTCTTCCAGGCGTGCGTAGAAGCGTTCGAGATCGGGCTCGTCCCATAGAAGATCAGGCTTTTCGACCACCTCCACGCGCCACACCATTCGCTGGCGGGCAAGCAGCGCCTCACCGATCTGCCTCAGCAGCTCCCTCGCGCTGTCGCGACCGTGCCCGCTCCCGCGCAAGCTCACCGCCAGCGGCTCGATGCATCAAACTCCAGACGCCGCGCTCGGCTCGGAGCGAGGTACGTACGGGGTCCCCGGTCGACCGTGCGTTCGTCAAGTGTAGCGCAAAAAAACAAAGGGGCCGTCCAAAGTGCGCGGATCTTTGCGCGCGGCGTCCGGGCGTGCGACACCAATGCGCCATGGCCACACCGAAGCCGCTTCCCGAGCAAGTCAGCATCGAGACCCGCGGACCCCTCGACAGTGACGTTCGCGTACCCGGATCCAAGAGCGGCTCCAACCGCGCGTTGCTCGCCGCGGGGCTTGCCGGCGGCGCAAGCCGCCTGACGGGCGTGCTACAAAGCGATGACCTGGACGTGATGGCCCGTGCCCTCGGAGCACTGGGAGTGGAAATCACGGTCGAGGAGGGGCAGACCTGGATCGTCCGGGGGGTGGCCGGCCAGCCTGCCGTGCCTCCCGCGACGCTCGACGTAGGGGCTTCGGGCACGGCCGCGCGCCTGCTGACGGCCGTCGCCGGCGCTCTGGTACCGGGCCCGGCGCGCATTGATGGAATCGCGCGCATGCGCCAGCGGCCCATCGCTGAGCTCGCTCAGGCGATGAAACCGCTGGGCTCACAGCTGCGGGTCGAGGGGCATGCCGGCTGTTTTCCAGTCTTCAGTCCCCAAGGAAGGCTCGTGGGGGGTACGACCACGATCGATGCTCGTCGCTCGAGCCAGTTCGTATCGGCACTGTTGCTGGTCGCCCCTTATGCGCAGCGCGACGTAATCGTTCGCCTCCAAGACGGCCTGCTCGCCTCGCGTCCCTACGTGCAGTTGACCCTCGACATCATGCAACATTTTGGGGCCCGCGCGCACTGGCGCGACAACCGCTCGCTCGAAGTCAAGGCCGGTGAGGTCTACCGGGCTGCGCCCTACCGTGTGGAACCCGATGCATCCACTGCTGCGTACTTCTTTGCGGCAGCCGCCGTGCTGGGCGGTCGTGTGCGAGTGCTCGGACTGTCCGGCAGCTCCGGGCAGGCAGACATGGGCGTGCTCGACGTGCTCGCAACCATGGGCTGCAAGGTCATCCGCGCCGCCGACCAGGTCGAAGTTTGGGGGCCCAGCGACGGCTTACGTCCAGTCGACGTCGACATGAACCGCTGCCCTGACGGTGTGCTCGCGGTGGCCGTTACGGCCGCGTTCGCCAGGGGGCCTTCCACGATCCGAAACGTGGCCAATCTCCGCATCAAAGAAAGCGACCGGCTGGCCGCGCTCGAACGCGAGCTCAACCGGCTGGGGGCTCACGCATCCAGTACCGCAGACTCGCTCACGATCAGCCCAGGCGAGCTCCGTGGTGTACGCATCGACACCTACCACGACCACCGCATGGCCATGGCCTTCTCGATAGCGGGTCTGCGAGTACCCGGCGTCATCATCCACAACCCGGCCTGCGTGTCCAAGTCGTGGCCCGAGTTCTTCGACGCTTTGGAGCGCTTGTAGCGCGCGTGGCGGCTATGCTCGCACACTCGTTTGCGTGCTCCCCCTAACGACGTCTACACGCTTGCGTCTGCCGCGACGCCCGTTGCCGTCTCGCCTGCGGCTAGCGTGCTCCGGTGGAGCACCGGGTTCCGCTTGGGCCCTGCGTTCCGTTCGGACATCGCCTGCAGGCTTAGCGGTGCGGCCCGGTTTGGCGTTGCCCGTGGATCGTTTGCGTGAGGGCTTGCCTGACGACAGCAACGTGGCGAGCTCTTCGGCGCGATCGGCACGCTCCCAGGTGAAGGTCTTCTCGGTGCGCCCGAAGTGACCGTACGCGGCGGTCTTTCGGTAGATGGGCCGCAACAGCTGCAGCGTATCGATCAAGGCAGCCGGACGGAAGTCGAACAACCTGGCCACCGCCGACGCGATCTTGTCGTCGTCCAGTTTCCCGGTGCCAAAAGTCGTGACGTAGATACCCATGGGCTTGGCAACGCCGATCGCATAGGCCACTTGCACCTCGCACTTCGAGGCCAGCTTGGAGGCGACGATGTTCTTGGCAACGTAGCGTGCAAAGTAGGACGCGCTTCGATCCACCTTGCTTGGATCCTTGCCGCTGAACGCTCCGCCACCGTGACGCCCCATCCCGCCGTAGGTGTCGACAATGATCTTGCGTCCCGTCAAACCGGCATCTCCGTGCGGGCCACCAACCACGAATCGACCCGTGGGATTGATCCAGAACCTGGTCTTGGTGTCGAGCATGTTCACAGGCAGCGTGGGGCGCACGATCGATTCAACCACAGCCTCTTTGACCTTCTTGTGGGAGACGCCCGGATCGTGCTGCGTCGAGAGCACCACGGTGTCCACACGCCGAGGCTTGCCGTCGTCACCATACTCCACGGTGACCTGGCTCTTGGCATCGGGCCGCAGCCACTTGAGCTCGCCGCTCTTGCGCAGCGCTGCCTGACGTTTCACCAGCTTGTGCGCAAGCATGATCGGCATGGGCATCAACTCGCGCGTTTCGTTGGTGGCAAAACCGAACATAAGGCCCTGGTCGCCTGCTCCCTGCTCCTTGCGCGCACCCTTGCCTACGTCAACGCCCTGGGCAATATCCGCCGACTGCGTCTCGAGCGCAGTCAGCACGCCGCAGGTGGCAGCGTCCATGCCAACGGACGAATCCGTGTAGCCGATCTCCTGTATGGTCCTTCGCACGATGCCGGGCACGTTGAGCGTGGCCGCGGTCTTGACCTCACCGGCTACCACTACGAAGCCGGTCTTGACCAACGTTTCGCAAGCCACTCGGGAGCCAGGGTCCTGGGCCAGGCAGGCATCGAGCACCGCATCCGAGATGGCATCGCAGATCTTGTCTGGGTGACCCTCGGACACCGATTCTGACGTAAACAGGTAACCAGCCATCGATTCTCCTCGCGACGCGCGCAGCCATGGCACCGCTGTGCCGCGGCATGTAGGGCCGAGGCCGCCGAGCCGCTGCGCGGGAGCCGCGTCACACCAAGTCAGAGCTTTTAGGGGCCCCCAGCCAGCCTGTCAATCATCGGCCCCCCCCGGGCTGCACCCTGCGGAGCCGAGGGGGATGGGATCGCGAGAGCACCGTGTCACCGCCGAAACGCGCGTCATCCTGCTCCATGTGGTCGACATTGTAATGTAGTCCGCGGCTCTCCAACCTGAAGCTGGCGCACTGAACGATCAGGTGGGCCACCTCGGCCAGGTTACGCAATTCGAGCAGGTCGACGGTTAGCAGATGCTGCCAGTAGTAGTCGCGAATCTCGTCCTGCAGCAGTGCGATGCGACGCGCGGCGCGCTCGAGACGCCGATCGGAACGCACGACGCCTACGTAGTTCCACATGAAGCGTCGAAGCTCATCCCAGTTCTGGCTGACGATGACCGCCTCGTGGCTCGGGGCCGCCTCGCCCACGTCCCAGTCCGGGATTTCCGGGAACGTTGGCGCAGACTCGTCCAACCCGGGCCCGCCTCGACCGGCTGGCGGGTAGCTCGCGACAAACGCCTCCGCCGTGCGCTTGCCGTATACGAGACCCTCCAGCAACGAGTTGGAGGCTAGACGGTTGGCACCGTGCAGTCCCGTGCACGCGGTCTCGCCTACCGCCCACAGCCCCGGTACGCTTGCTCTACCGTCCCGATCGACCATGACGCCACCGCACATGTAGTGAGCCGCAGGGACGACGGGAATGGCCCCCTGGGTGAAGTCGCAGCCGAAGCGCCGGCACTCCGCCAAGATATTGGGGAAGCGTCGGCGCAGGTATTCGGGCGAGCGTGCGCTCATGTCGAGCCACATGCAGTCTTCTCCCGTGCGTTTCATCTCGTGATCGATCGCGCGAGCCACCACGTCGCGAGGGGCCAGATCGGCCCTGTCGTGGTGTTCGCCCATGAACGCCGTTCCGTCGCGCCGACGCAGCACGCCGCCTTCGCCGCGCAACGCTTCGCTGATGAGGAAGCTCTTGGCGTGCGGGTGAAAGAGGCAGGTGGGATGGAACTGAAAAAACTCCATGTTGGCGATTTCGGCGCCCGCCCGGTAGGCCATGGCCACGCCGTCGCCGCTCGCCACATCTGGATTCGAGGTGTATAGGTAGACTTTGCCGGCACCACCCGTTGCGAGCAGTGTGGCGTGCGCCAGCAGCGTATGCACGGCGCCCGTGCTGCCATCGAGCACATAGGCTCCTGCGATCCGCGGCTCGGCGCCGTGTTTAGCCACGTTGATCAGGTCGATGGCCATGTGGTGATCGAGGAGGCGAATCCTGTCGCTCTTACGCACGGCGTCGAGCAACACGCGTTGCACCTCCCGGCCTGTCAGATCCGCCGCGTGCACCACGCGCCGAGCGCTGTGGCCGCCCTCGCGAGTCAGGTCGAGATCGCTGGACTGACCCTCCTTGGTGCTGAAAGCGGCGCCCAGCTCGATCAGTCCGCGCACGCGCGCCGGACCGTCCCGGATGACCATGTTCACGACCTCGCGATGCGCAAGCCCGCAGCCCGCCTCCAGCGTATCGCGCATGTGCAACGCAAAGGAATCGCCAGGGTCGAGCACTGCGGCGATGCCTCCTTGAGCACGAGCCGTGGCCGAATCGTCGGCCGTTCGCTTCGTCACCACCGTGACGTCGGCGTTGGCGGCGGCCTCCAACGCTGCGGTCAGTCCGGCGATGCCGCTGCCGATCACCAGGTAGTCGCTGTGGATGCGCATATCGGCTCCACGTGAGGCTGCGCTGATCGGCTGAGCCGGCCGAGTGGAAGCGAGCCCAGCGACGGCTGGGACTGGACTCTAGCACATTCACCTGGCGTCAGCGGCACCGGGGAGCCGGCAGCAATCCGGTTCACGCGGCTCGCGAACCCGGCGACCGATGCGGGCTCGCTGTTGGCGATCGGACGCTTGGGACGCTATCATACCGAGCGTGCGCTGGATGAGCCCAATGGCCTTGGCGGCCGCCATCGTCTCGTGGCCTGGTCAAGGGCAGGCGGACATCTACCGGCGCATCGATCGGCAGGGGGTGGCGCACTACACGAACGTGCGCCCGGCGAACGGCACGGGGTGGCGACGAATCGTGCGCAGCCCACGGCGTGCGAGCAGCCGGCCGCAGCATGCCGGCTCCCGGAGAGCATCCTTGATGCGACAACAGCGCTACGAGCCGCTGTTGCGGGAGGCCGCCGGACTGTACGAGCTTCCTCTGGCGCTCCTGCGAGCTGTCGCGCGCGTGGAAAGCAACTTCAAGCCTCATGTAGTGTCACCTGCCGGCGCCATGGGCGTGATGCAGCTCATGCCCGCGACCGCGGCCAGCATGGGCGTGCACGACCCCTTCGACCCCAGAGAGAGCATCCTCGGAGGCGCCCGCTACTTGCGCGTACTGGCCAATCTCTTCAACGGCGACGTGGTGCTCACCGTGGCAGCGTACAACGCCGGACACCGTGCCGTATTGCGCCATCACGGAGTGCCGCCCTACCACCAGACGCGCCGCTATGTACGCAGAGTGCTCACGCACTACCGTGCATACCGAGCGTCCGAGCGTCCGGAGGCTGACACCTCCGCAGACAAAACCTCGACTCGAGCTCAGCACGTTCGGCGGCTGCAATTCCCGGAAAGCCGGCATTCCGGCGTTGCTCCTCACTCTCAATGACACCACCATTAGTCGTCGTTGCGCCTTGGACTACCAGTTTTCGCGGGGATTTCGCTTCACCAAGAGTGCTGAGCTCGAGCCTGGAACACCGCGAGGGAGTGCAAGGGATCGATCTTGAAGGCGTTCCGTCGCACCGTGCGCTGCGCGTGTATGGCCCCGCTGCCTTGCCTCGCTGCTCTGGCTCCAGGGCCGCCCGCTGCGCATGCCCAGGCGGCCCACGTTCCAAACGCGCAGGCCCCGGCTGTCCAAACCTCGACCGCACAAGCCCGCAGCCCGAAGGCCCGAGCCAAGCAAGGGGCGGCTTCACCGCAGGCGCTTTCGGGATCGGGGCGCGCGACGATCTACCGCAAGCTCGTACGCAAAGCGCTCGGGCTCGCCCTCGAGGGCGACTACAAGACCGCGCTGCGAGCCCTCGACGAAGCGGTTCAGCGTGACCCGGGCAACCCTGAGGCCTTCTACTTTGCGGCCGAATTGCAGCGACTCAGGGGCGACCACATGTCCGCCTATCGGAGCTACGGGACCGTGGCACGCCTCGGGGCGGCCCAGGCAGATCTCGAGCTTCAAGCACGCGGCCTGTACGGGAGAGCACTGGTGCTCGAACACTGGCCCGCACGTTGGGTCGAGGCGCTCAGCGCCTGGAACGCGTATCTGCGTTTCGCGGCCGACAACCAGGTGCGTATGCACGCCGCCGCCGCCCGAGAGCGGGCCAGGGCGATCACCTTGGCGCTGCAGCGCCGCCGCGCCGCGGCGGGCGTGCGCCAACGCATACTCGATCCGCCCGGCTTGCCCGTGCCAAGAAAAGGGGGGGAACAAGCGCCGGACTCCGCGTCCTCAGGGCAGTAGACCCGCGGATCACGCATTCGTTCGATCCCGCCAGAGCCGACCCCACCCGAACCAGAACCGCCCCGAGGAGGAATCGCTACCGATTGGTTCCGACGTCACTTTGTCGCTTAGGGCCCGCGGAACAAGGTGCGTTCCAACCTTGCGCGCCCAATTCGTCGGGGATAGTTGCGTCAACTTGACCCGCTGCCGAGCGCGTGGATGCTTCTAGTTGCCGGGTGCGCATCCGGCCGGTCGGGCATCTTGGCGCGCCGAGTTGGCACCCGACTGACAAGACTGGAGTGTGCACATGCTTTGGTTATCGCCCAGAGGAGCTTTGCTAGCCGTTGCGATGGGAACGTCCCTGCTGAGCGCCTGCGGGGGCGGCGGCAACGACTGCAATCCTCCAAAGACGTTGTGCGGAACCAAGTGCGTCAACGTGAACAAAAACGAAAACCACTGCGGCGTCTGCGGCGTGCGATGCGCCCCTTCCACGATCTGCGAGATGGGGTATTGCGTCTGTCAACTGGGAAGGGACTGCCCGGACCCGAACGGTTTCGACGAAATGCAGTACCAGGCTGCCAAGCAGCTCTTCAACATGAACAAGCACGGAATGGCCGCCTTGGCCTTCGAGCAGTTCATCCAGCAGCATCCGCTTAGCATTCGGGTCGATAACGCCCATTTTTTCCTGGGCCGCTCCTACTTCTACCAGGGGAAGTTCATGCTGGCGCTCATCAACTTCACCCAGGTGCACGCTGCCGTGGGAAGCCCCCTACGGGACGAGTCCCTGATCTGGGCCGGACGTTCCGAATACCGCATGGGCGAGCGCGACCGCACCTCCGTTGACCCGCAAGGCATGACGATGGCCTTCATCCATTACACCAATGCCGAAGGGTTCTTCATGCAGCTGTTTGCCGAGCACCCGAACGTGAAAGGGCCGGACCTGCAGACCGCACTGTATTTCTATGCCATGTGCGCGTTCCGTCGGGCCGACTTCCCTACGGCGCTGCTCCGCTTCAACGACCTGCACCTAAGAGCGCCGCGCGGCATGTGGGATGACAATGCGGATTTCTTCATGGGCCGCGCCATGTTCGAGTCAGGCGATATCCCCGGCGCGATCCAACAGTGGAACTACTACCTGATGGTGCACACTACCGATCCCCGAGCCACGCATCTCGATGAGGCCAACTACTGGCTTGGCCGGGCGCACCACGACCTGCTGCAGTGCCCGCTCGCGCTCCCGTTCCTTACGACCGTGACCATGCAGTATCCCATGAGCCCGATGAAGGCCAGGGCCCACAAGTACAAGGTGCTGTGTTTCATGGCGCTCAACGATTGTCTCAGCGCCAAGACCGAGTTCGGCGTATTTCAGGCCCAGCACCCGAGGTCATCTCTGCTGCTCGAAACCCAAGGCCTGCTTGCGGGCGCCTGTCCATAGATAGAAGCAAGTTGCCCGCTGAGACCGGCGGTCGCACGCCCGCAACTGTTCAGGCCCCAGTCAGTCGCGTTTCGGGCGGTTTTCCGGGCGAGCGCGCCCGCAGGAATCGCCCGAGGAGTACTTCTGGTCCACGGATGCAGTTCAGCTGCAGCGCAGAGCGAGGACGAGCACGGAAGCCCCCCAGAAAACCGCCAGGAAAGCCGTCGTGCAAGCGTGGTCACCCCGTGAACAGTTACGCACGCCCGCCCTCGGGACAGCGTCCGTTTTGGAGGGATCGGCGACCCTCACCTCCCAGCTGCCGAGGCCTCTTCGCCGGCGGACGCCGCCGGATGTCGCCGATCACGCCAGCCCAAGGGTCCTAAATGCCTGAAATCATTGAACCGCTGAATCGGCATGCGGTGTGGATAGCTGGCGGGTATGTTAGCAACAGTCCACTGCGGTTCGCTGATCGGCGTGCACGCGCATGGTGTCGAGGTGCAGGTCTCCATCGGGCGCGGCCTGCCGGGTTTCGAGATCGTGGGGCTACCCGAAGCTGCCGTGCGCGAAAGCCGGGTCCGGGTCCTGGCCGCGATCGAGAACAGCGGCTTCGTGCTGCCACCGCGGAAGCTAGTGCTCAACCTGGCGCCTGCGGACCTGCGCAAGTCCGGCTCGTCCTTTGACCTCGCAATCGCCGTGGCCGCCCTGTCCGCGGCGGGCAGCTGTGCACCCAACAGGCTCGCGACGACGCTGATCGCGGGAGAGCTGTCGCTCGACGGAGCTGTCAGGCCCGTGCGCGGATTGCTCGCACAACTGCTGGGCGCAAAGAAACGTGGTCTCCTTGGGGCGATCGTGCCGCAGGCCAACCAGGTCGAGGCTGCGCTGGCCACCAATCTGGAAGTACGTTGCGCAACGCACCTGCGCGAAGTTGTCGCTTTCCTCAATGGGCTCGAGACCCTGCCGCAGCCGCGAACGTGCCCGAAGTCGCGGCCTGAGATACGAGAGGACTTTCGTGATGTTTGCGGCCAGCAGACGGCCAAGCGCGCCCTTCAAGTGGCTGCGGCCGGAATGCACAACGTTCTGCTCATTGGACCCCCCGGAGCCGGAAAGACCATGCTCGCACGCCGGCTTCGCTGGCTGCTTCCCGCGCCCAGCGCGGAGGAGGCCCAGGAGATCGCGACGATTGCAGGCGCCGCCGGCGAAACCCCAGCGGACCCCGGCGAACGGCCCTTTCGAGCGCCGCATCACACGGCGAGCGACGTTGCTCTGGTAGGAGGTGGCCAGCCGCTGCAGCCTGGCGAGGTGACTTTGGCACATCTGGGTGTCCTGTTCCTCGACGAGCTACCGGAGTTTCGCGTACCTGCGCTCGAAGCGCTGCGCCCAACCATGGAGTCTGGAGTCGCCGCGGTAGCACGGGTACAGCATCGCATGGTGCTGCCGGCTCGCCCGCTGGTCGTCGCCGCCATGAATCCCTGTCCATGCGGCTACGCCGGCGACCGAGCTCGCCTGTGCCGCTGCCCTCCCACCCGCATCGAGCGTTATCGCGCACGAGTCTCCGGCCCCCTGCTCGATCGCTTCGACATCCAGGTCGCGCTCCCCCCTGTTCGGCCTGCCAGCATGCGGCACCACGGGGACGGCGAAACCACCGCGTCCATGCAGCAGCGGGTCGCAAGGGCGCACGCTCGCCGGCGCCAGCGCCAACAGCGAAGCGAGTCCCGCCCGGCGCCGGAGCAAGGCGAGCTAGCCCGCCTGGGCGAAGAGCTTGTGCCCGATGCGCTGCAACTCTTGGAGCGCGGCGCCGAGACGCTGGGCCTCAGCGTGCGGGCCTATGTGAAGGCCGCTCGGGTCGCCCGTACGGTCGCCGATCTGGAGGGTCACGAACACGTCGAAGCCAGTGATGTGGCGGAAGCGCTTCAGTACAGGCTTCTCGATCGTACGAGATCCAACACAGCGTCGCCGCAGTCGCTGCGGCACGAACCCTCACTACCAGAGGAGAACGAAGCATGTCACTAAAACCCAAAGAACGTTTGAACGCACTTCAGTCCACGGTGCAAGCGATCGAAAAGCAGTTTGGCAGAGGAGCGGTAATGCTCTTGGGCCAGAGGAGCGCCGAGAAAATCGAAACCATCCCAACCGGTGCCGGCTCACTCGATCGGGCATTGGGGTGCGGAGGCTATCCGCGCGGACGCATCGTCGAAATCTACGGGCCAGAAGCAAGCGGAAAGACCACGCTGACGCTGCATGCCATTGCGAACTGCCAGCGGGCGGGAGGCACGGCGGCGTTTGTGGATGCCGAGCATGCGCTCGACGTGGGTTATGCCCGGGCGCTGGGAGTGCAGGCCGAAAAGCTCCTAGTCAGCCAACCGGATACTGGAGAGCAGGCCCTTCAGATCGCCGAGATGTTGGTGCGCAGCTGCGCCTGCGATCTAGTCGTGATCGATTCGGTGGCCGCTCTGGTGCCCGAAGCGGAGCTGCGTGGCGAGATGGGCGACACCCACGTTGGCCTGCAGGCGAGGCTCATGAGCAGAGCGCTGCGCAAGCTGACTGGTGTGGGGCACACGAGCGGGACCACGATCATCTTCATCAATCAGCTGCGCACGAAGATCGGTCAAGTCATGGGCTCGCCCGAAACCACCACCGGCGGGCACGCGCTCAAGTACTATGCCTCGGTTCGGCTCGACATCCGTCGCATCGGCCAGGTCAAGGTCGCCGATCGCGTGATTGGAAACCGTACCCGCGTGAAAGTCGTCAAGAACAAGCTGGCACCGCCCTTTCAGAGCACCGAATTCGACATCCGCTACGGTGTGGGCATCGATTCGGCCATCGACCTGCTGGAGGCGGCCGTAGGGCAGGGCGTCGTGAGCAAGCACGGAGCGTACTACGCCTTCGAGAGTCAGAACATCGGGCAGGGCCGCGAGCAGGCAAGACAAGCGATGCTCGATGACCCCCAATTGCGCGAGCGTCTCGAAGCGCGATTCAGCGAGGCACTGGCCTCCAAGGCCCAAGCCCCGCGCAGCACGAAAAAGGCGGCCTAATGCGCCGATCGGCGCTCTAGACATGTGCGGCGCGCGATAGTAGGCCCTGCGCCCGTGCCCGTTTTGGTCACAGGCGCAACCGGCTTTGTTGGTGCGGCACTCACGCGCCGCCTGGTCGCGGATGGTCGCGAAGTGCACGTCCTTGTGCGCGATGCGCAATCAGCCGCGTTGCCGGATCTGGCCAAGGCCGCGGTCCATCTGGGTAGCCTAGCCGATCCGAACCAACTCGCGCAGGCGGCTTCCGGCTGCGAGGCGCTGATTCACTGTGCGGCCGAGTGCTCCTCGCTAGCCTCGAACCAGACGTTGGGATGGACCAACGTTGCCGGTACGGAGAACGTTCTGCGCGCGGCGCGCCACAGCGGCTGCCAGCGCCTCGTCATGGTGTCGTGCGCCGATGTCACGCTGATCAACGCACCGCGTGTGCACTGGTCCGAGAATCGCAAGCTCTCAGAACAGCCCGCAGGCCTCCACGCGCGCAGCAAGCTGCTAGCTGAAGAACTCGCCCTGTGCGCGAGCAGCAAGACGCTGGGCGTCACGGCGCTGAGACCTGCGATCCTCTGGGGACCGGGCGACAACCACCTGCTGCCCGAGCTGTGCCGAACGGCAAGACACAACGGCATGTCGCTTGCCGGAAGCGGCCGCAATCTAGTTTCCACCACCTATATCGACAACTTGGTGCACGCGATCATCGCGACGCTCGCGGCCGCCCCCCAAGCAGTGGAAGGCAAAGCGTACTACATCACCGACGACGAGTTTCTCGAGTCGGCCGAGTTCTTTGGCATGCTGTGTGAGAGTGCCGGACTCCCGCTCCCTCGGCGCGGCAGCTACCTGATCGCCTACGCCGGCGCGTGCGTGAGGCAGTGGCTGCTGAAGGACCCGGCCAGCCGCGCAGAAGTAATCCGGCGCGGCAGAAGCTACCATTTCGACATTGGCGCGTCGCTGACCGATTTCGGCTACCGGCCGCAAACCTCAGTTGGGGACGGTATGCGGGCGGTGCACGCGTGGGTGAACGAGGTGGGCGGCCCCGAGATCGTCGCCCGCCGACTGCGTTCCGTTCCGGTAGAACCGCAGTGAAGAGCTCTAGTCCGCAACCGAGTCTGCTCCGTGATCGCTCAACCTGGATGCACGCCGCCGGCTGTCCCGGCCCGCAGGCTAGTGGCGGCCCTGCCACCCGCCGATCACCGCTACCGTTGCTCCCTTCCGGGCCTGGCGGGGTTGACGGGCCGACGGCGGCAGGACCATGGACGTTTGCTGACTGAACCTAAGCACCGACCGTGATGAAAAACAAGTCCGCGGCGGAGAGGGCGGGATTCGAACCCGCGGTACCCTCACGGGCACACACGATTTCCAGTCGTGCACCTTCAGCCACTCGGTCACCTCTCCAGGATCGACGAGCCCTGCGGAAACCAGACTGCCAATCGCGTGGGGGCTCTCCGTCACTCGCTAGCGGGTTGCTGGCTCATACGGCCGGCGGAGAGCGTGGGATTCGAACCCACGGTACCCTCACGGGCACACTTGATTTCGAGTCAAGCGCCTTCAACCGCTCGGCCAGCTCTCCGCGGCCGACCTTAGCAAAGGCCATTTGACTGTCAACGACGGCTTTCCTTGTTTCACACATACGAAAGCCAGTCACGTAACCGTCAGGCTCGGTGAACCGTTGCGAAGTCAGTGTGCATTGCCGGCGTGGCGTTGTTCGTTGTTGACGCGTGCGGTCAAAGCCGCTAGGAAGCAGCGAGCCTTGCATCTGTAGTCAGCGGCACGCTAGGCCCGTTTTCGGCTGCATCGCACCTGCGCACCGTTACAGTCATGCTGGGGTCCGGGTCAGCTCGTTCGGTGGAGCTTGGGGCCCCGCCAGTTGGGTCCTCGCCTGTCCTTCGCGGACAGGCACTGGCAGGCCGCGGGCGTTGACAACACACAGTCGCGAGGACACTGATTGATGCAAACACGCTCATCGCCAGATCGCCAACATCGCTTTCGCCTCGTGAAGCCGGGCGATGAAGCTGTGGAGTTAGCGGGCAGCTCGGCAGCTAGCAACTTCGCGTCGGACGTCAGAGCCGGACTGGCGGCACACCCCAAGCGTCTACCGTGCCGTCACTTCTACGACGCCGAAGGCAGTCGATTGTTCGAACAGATCTGCAGGCTGCCTGAGTACTACGTGACCCGTGCCGAGCGTGCGATCCTCAGCCAGCATGCGAGCACGATCGTGGCTGGGCTGCCGCCCGAAGCGCAGCTCTGGGAGCTGGGAAGCGGCAATGGCGACAAGACGCGCCTGCTCATTGAAGCGCTCGTCCGCAAGCAGGTTTCGCTCCGCTACGTGCCGATCGACGTCTCGCAATCGGCGCTCGAGCAGACGGCCGCCCTGCTCGAGAGTTTCCCAACGCTGTCGATCCGTGCACTGCAAGCAGAGTACGACGCCGCGCTCGCGCTCGCGGTCCAGACGCTCACGGGTCCGCGTCTAATTGCCTGGCTTGGCTCGAGCATCGGGAATCTAGATCGGGATCAGGCCGCTGCTTTTCTGGGAACGCTGCGGGCACGCTCCGCGACGCGCGACGCCCTGCTGGTGGGGTTCGACTTGCGCAAAGATCGGCGAGTACTCGAGGCCGCGTACAACGACGCGAGCGGCGTGACCGCACGCTTCAACCTCAATCTGCTGGCACGCATCAATCGAGAGCTCGGTGGGCGCTTCGATCTCGGTAGTTTCGAGCATCGCGCACGCTACGATGTCGATGCGGGACGCGTGGCGCTCCATCTGATCAGCAAAAGGAAACAGCGAGTCCCGATCGACAAGCTCTCCCTGCGCGTGGAGTTCGATACCGGTGAGGCAATCCACACCGAGGATTCCTACAAGTACTCGATCGACGAGATTGCCCGTTTGGCCGAACGCGCCTCGTTCGCCGTCAAGGCATGTTTTCAGGACGCTGACGGACTCTTCTGCAGCGCGCTGCTGACCCCACCGTATTGCTGACGCCCACCGCATTGCTGACGCCCACCGCATTGCTGACGCCCACCGCATTGCCGATTCCCACCGCATTGCCGATTCCCACCGCATTGCCGATTCCCACCGCATTGCTGACGCCCACCGCATTGCCGACCCCGCTGCGGCATTAGGCGCGGCGCTGCGAGCGACGTACGCGGCATGCCCTTGCCGGCGCCGCCAGCGGAGGCAGGTGGTGGATCGCGGCCATCATAAGCCCACCACCCGACGCAGCCCCCAGGCGCTCGGACAGGTTTTTGCGGTTTTTGGGCAACAGCCGGCTGCCAAGGCCGATGACTGCAGCAAACGCTCGGGCTAACCGAGCATCGCACAAGGAGACGACCCATGAACACGATACGCAGGCTTTTCAACGACTCCCGCGGCATGTCTACCCTCGAGTACGGAATCCTGTTCGTTCTCATCGTCGCCAGCACAGTTGGGCTATGGCAGACCGCTGGCACGCATCTTGTCAAGCAGCTCAAGGACTCCAACAAGGAGTTCAAGGCCGAACTCAAGAGGATTCGCTAGCTTAGCTTGGTGGTGACACCTAGCAGCTCACCAGCCACACACCATGTCCTTCGAGTACGTCGCATTGATGCTGCTGGTAGCGCTTGGTTTGGGAGTCGCTGCAAAGAGCCTGGGAGTCCCGCTGCTCGAAATGCACGACTACGCGAGCACGATTCTGTTGCTGCCCGTGCCCTGAACCAACGGGGACCATAGCCCGGGCGCGCTTTGGTGCCCCGCACAAGTAGCGCTGTCGCATGCCCAAAAGACAAGAACCGTGCTGCGGCGACCTTTGCGGCCCCAAGGCCAGACCGTGCCCCCAACGAGAACGAAACCGCAATCCAATGACCACCGAGACCCTCAACATCATCACCCTCTTGGCCGCCACCGTGCTTAGCACGGTGGCGGCCATCACCGACACCCGTACGGGTCAAATACCCAACTGGCTAACCTTGCCCCCACTCGTTGCATTGCCCTTGCTCAACGCACTATGCAGCCCCTCTCTGGCTCTCGACTCCGTGCTGAGCGCTGCGCTTTGCGGCTTCGTGCCCCTAGTGTCTTTTAGGCTTGGTGCGATGGGAGGTGGTGACGTGAAGCTCTTTGCGGCACTAGGTGCCAGCGTCGGCACCCAGCACGGTCTGGAAATCCAGTGCCTGTCGGTGGCTCTGGCGGCCCTGTACGGCCTGGCCCTGCTTGCCTTTCGCGGAGAGCTTCTCAGCGCCATGGGTAGCATCGTGTTGCGTCCCGTGTTGCTGCTGTTGTGCCCGCAACGACTACAAGCGCAGCGCGCGGTCTCACCGCTCAGCCTGCGCCTCGGGGTCCCAATCTTCGTGGCCACCGTGCTCGTGCTCGCAGCACATGGATCCGTGCCCGGCCACATCCTGTGAGGACCAGCATGCCGCTTCAACACGCCCCAGCTCCTCTGCACGGAGGTTCTGACCGGTTGGCGTCGAGAGCTGGCGTTTGCTGGTACCGCAACAGCGAAGGGGGCATCTGCGTGGAATTCGCGATCGTCCTCGTCCCTCTTTTGCTGTTCGTGATGGGAATCGCCCAACTCTGCTTGCTCTATGCGGCAAAACTGGTGGTACAGCACGCCGCGACCACGGCAGCGCGAGCGGCCATCGTGGTGCTGGACGACGAACCAAAGCACTATGGGGGGACACCCCGAGGCACACTCGAAGCTTCCGCAACAAGCCGCTACGAGCCTCGAGGGGGCACACCGGGCGGAACGAAATCGCTAACGAGCCTACTCAGCACCGGCGTCGCAACCGGCGGGGGACGCCGAAGCGCGATCCAGCACGCCGCACACCTACCGTTGCTGTCGGTTGCTCCGGATTACCGTCGGATTCTCACCGACCGCCATCGCAACGTCCGGGCTGCCATCGGTGACCACGGCGCGACGCGACTGGTCGGCGGCATGCTTTATACTCGCGCCGCTGCTGCGGTCACGTTCCCGAATGGTCCAGCCGCTTCGGACTTTCACGGGCTTAGCTACGGCCCAAGCGAAGAGATCACCGTACGGGTCACGTTTCTCTTTCCGTGCGTGGTGCCGCTGGCTTCCGCATTTGTCTGCACCGAGGGACGCCGGCTTCTAGCGGATTCAGCGCGCAGCGCGTCGGGCCTGGGTTCGTCGAACACCGGCACCGGCCGCCAGCGCAACGCGGGCTCAGGCCGTTCTTCGGAGCCAGACCCAGCGCTAGCTTGGCAAAGCATGAAGGAGCTCAAGCGAGTCTCGTCGCCGGCGCTGTTGACGCCACTGCTCATCTCGGGCAGGCGTTTCGCGATCCTGCGCGCGGAGGCGACCCTTCCGAATCAGGGAGCGAGCTATGCGCGCTAGT
>JAKSBK010000396.1 GCA_022361155.1 Pseudomonadota bacterium | reverse complement strand
GGAGGCCGACGAGCACGGTGCGACTCTCGCGCGTTGGCGACGTCTTCGACCCGCCGATCAACGTCACGCTTGACGAGGCCAACTTTCCACTAAACCATCAACCCAGGAGTCGCGTTCCCGCTGAACCAGTACAGGTCGAGGAAATGGTGCTTTCAGCGTTTCGACGTCTTGGCGTCGGGGTCAGGTTCGCACTCATTCCGATTGACGGACTCGCTGCTTCAGTCCACCGCGGCGTGTAGCACGCGACGCGGGGCCGACCCGACCAGGTTGGCGTCCGCCGGCGTGCGTAATAGGACACAACGGGCAAAGTTACGTGCCCTGTGGGTCGGGAGGCCATCTGCTTCCCTGAGCGCGATCGCCACAGCTTTCTTCAGCGCTCGCAGCTGGGGCGCCGATAGGTTCTTTGTTCGCCGATCCGACAAGTAGTCTGCGAGTTCGTCGCGCGGATGGTGGTATGTGAGGCCTTCCACCAGCGCTGTCGACCACGATTGAACGCCCCGAGCATCACGCTCGCTCAACGGGGTGGTTTTGGTCCGAGTGAGGAAGACCGACAAGGAGTTGATGTCAGATCCGATCGCGCGACGCCCTTGCACGACCGCTTCCACGATCGTTGTGCCTCCCCCCATGTATGGGTCCAGCACAACGTCACCCGGGGCAGACAAGGCATCGATAGCGGTGGCGGCAAACTCTGGCGGGAAGCGGGCAGGGTACGGATAGAAGCCGTGGGTAAGGCCCTCGATATAGCCACGGGTGCGCGCTGCGTCGCGGAGCTTGTGGAAGAGTTCCCCGGAGATCGTGCCGGCTTGCCCATGGATCCCATTTGCTTACCGTAGCCGGGAAACTCAGTCCATTTCCTGCGGAGCCGGCGCCCTTCCGTATCGTGGTGGATCCCTGTTGGGTTGTTTGGCACTCACGTCGCCGCTCCGCCCGCAGCTTACTCGAGCCGCCGACAGCGCCAGTTCCTCTGCTTCGGACTTCCGCGTCGGACCGCCGCCACCGACGTCTGCCTTGAGCGACTCCGGTGATGATGTAGACGTGCCCCTTGGCATCGGACCGCGGCCAGTCGCCGCCGTCCGCGTCGGAGCTCCGCCTCGGACACCCGGCGATCGGACTCTGAGTTCCGGCGTGGGCGCTAGAAGCTGCTGAAACCGTTCCGCAATTCTCTCTGCAGCTGAGGTTGGAATCGTTGTGGCTGCGCGTGCGGGTGAGTCGCTTCGCCCACGCGAGGCCGATGGGGCCCCTGCGAGTGCCGGGCTGACAACCTTGTCCGCGCCGTAACCATATGCAAAATTCACCAAATCATGATACCCGTCGAACATGCCACATTGGCTTCCGGGGGTCCTCGCTCGTATCAAGGACCTCGCCGCGTCGCGCCGTGTACGTTTCACACTCAAGGCCCTGCGAGAGCTTGCGCTTCTCGAGCACGGCTTGGACCAAGACGACGCGTGCGACGTGCTGATTCGGTTGACAGCTTCGGACTCGGCTGGGCGCCTGGCATCGAAAACCACCGGCGAGTGGATGTACCTGTTCAAGCCCAAGCTGGTCGGAACTGTTCTGTACGTGAAAGTCATTGTTCGCAACGACTGCATCGTGGTCTCATTCCACGAGGACGAACCTCATGGCCATGAAGAAGAAAACGCCTAGCAAGAAGGCAAAACCCCGACACAACCGCGTCCGCCCGGATGACGCCTGCCCAGGGTGCGGCACCGAGATGAGTGAGAAACGCAGCACGTTGCGGTTACCGGTCAATGGGGAAGAGATAGCTGTGCCCTCAGCCGCTCATCTCAGCTGTCCGAAGTGCGGCGAGGTAGTGCTTCGTTTCCAGGATGCCAGGCGGTTGGGCGAGGACGCAGTCGCGATCTACCGCAAGAAGCATGGATTGCTCTCAGCGGATGAGATCCGCGCCATCCGCGAACGGTTCGATCTCACGCAGGCGGAACTCGGCCGGCTGCTCCGACTGGGGGCCAATACCGTGTCGCGCTGGGAATCAGGCAGGAACGTGCAGACGTCAGCGATGGACATGCTGCTCCGCCTAATCAGAGACTTGCCCGGCAGCATCGACTATCTTCGCGACAACGCGGCGTGACAGGCGTCTCCGTATCGCGATCGAGGGGGATCCGATGAAGGGCACCTTGCGTCGCTGGCGATTGCTTAGAATGAAAGTTTATAGACAAGCCATGCCCAGGGGTGGCGGCCGGGCGCGCGTGGCGGTAGGTCCGAGTCGGCGGGTGCGGCGGGCCTTTGGCCGGTTTTTGTCGAACAAGGGCAGTTGCTCGGGCAGGTCGAGCTCGGGGTCAGGGGCACGCACAGGGACGATCTGAGGCCGCAGGATTGCATTGGGGGCGAAGACGCCGTGAAAGCGCGTCAGGTGGAAGTACGGCGGCGGCACCAGGGCGCACAGGCGGGCGATGAGGGCCCGCGCAAGAAGAACCCGTGCGGAATCGCGTAGGACTGAGTGTCGCTGGCAAGGCGCGATGACGAGGAATACTGGGGATATTTCGAGGAAGAGCAACACCGCCAGAGGCGCTCAGAACCAGCGAGACGTGCGGGTTCTTCTTGCGCGGGCCCTAAGGTCCATGGGACTGAGCACGATGGCTCTCGTTCCGTCGGACCAGGGGGTCTTGAGCGCGAGGCTCAGCTTGCCGTTTGGTAGCTCGCTCAAGCGCTCGTGGCTTAGGCGTCGGGTCAAAATAACATTGCCACCTCGATTTCGATCCATCCCGCCCAGCGGCGTTGCGCCGCCTTCAAATACGGGGAGTATTCGCGCGACGGCGCGCCTTGCCGGCCGGGCGCCTCGAAGCCGATCTGGCAACACTATCTTGACCCGACGCCTTAGCGGTGGCCGGGCGAGGTATCGGCACAGTCGCTCGAGCTGCTTTCGGTCCCGGCCATTGACGACGCGCTCGGCATGAACAACGTGATGGTGCCGGTAAACGCGTCGGCTACCGAAGCGAGGCCGAGCTGTTGTTTGGCCCGCCGCTTGTAGCTGCGCATCAGCTCGGTCGCAAAGGCGGTCATGACCTCGCTACACAGTCGGCTGTCGTAGCCGAGCACGCTGCGAAGCTGCCACGGCAGCGAGCACACCCATTGCCTCACCGGGGCATCGAACGGCAGCACCGAGTCCACCAAGTGTGCGGCCGTGTCGTTCACTCTTCGGCCACAGCAGCTGGGGCAAAACCCGCGATGTTTACAGCTGAAGCCGACCAGGCGCTCCAAGTCGCACTGACGGCAGGCCACCGTGACGCAGCCATGCTCGAGGATCCCACACGTGAGGTAGTCCTCGAACTCGCGGCTGACGAACGCGGGCAGCCCCCCGTGCTCCTCACAACGCTGGGCGAAGCGCGGCCAGTGCGCTGCCAGCGTCTGGTAGAGCAGGGTCTGCTCGGGCTGCCGGCGCTCGTAGCCGGTCGCGGCAGCCGGCAGGGGGCCGTGGGCCGCGTGCGGCATCGACCCGCGGCATGGAGCAAGCCCAGGGCCGGCCTTTTTGCGCAGCAATCATTGGGTTTTCAGGATTCAACCGGCGGCGAGCGATGAACGGCAGAACGCTGGTGCTGCAAGGGTTGGCGAGGGAATCCGGGGCGCGTTCACGCCCGAGGCCCGCTCCAGCGGCGGCTCCCGGGCGGCCGGTGTCCGACTACAGCTTGCACGAGCTGGCGCTCGCCCTCAGAGCGGTCGTACGGCATGGTGATTACGAGTACGCCATGGAAGAGCCCGACTACGAGACCGCGAAGCGGGTGCTTGCGGGCATCGGCGCACCGCAAGGCCATGGAGCCGGCGAGCCTCGGGAGGGACGGGGCCCAATCGGCACCGACGGCAGGGTCTACCAATGGGACAACACGAATTGGCTCAACGCACCCTATCTATTCAGCGATATGGGATGCACAGCCACGATGATCAGCCCGTCAGTGGCCATCACGGCGGCGCACTGTGTTTACGAGGAATTCGACGATCAGAAGGGCTGGAACGTGGTGGACCACGAGCCAAACGTCGGTGTGGGTGTCACGGACTACCGCTTCCCGCGCTGGAGCGCTGCTGTCGATGGACGCGACATCGACCCCTTCCCGTACACTCACCACGATCTCCGGGCGTTCCAGGTCCGATGTCACTTCAAAGAAGGCGACTGGTGCGAACTGACTTCGATCTCGCAGCCAGGCCCCAATATTGACTGTTACAACCCTGTGGTAACGCAAGAATGGGTGGACCGGGTCAACCCGGGTGAGCCGCTGCCGCGCGAGTGGGACTTCGCCTTCCTTGACTTCGGCACCTTCTGCGGAGGGCAGCCGGGCAACCTGCTGGGTTGGTTCAACGCCGCCACCCTGTCCGAGGCAGATATCGAAAACGACTTCGCGTACATGTTCGGGTATCCGCAGGAGGTTCAGAACGTAGAGCGCTACACCCAGCTCTGGAAGCGGCATCCCACCCAACAGCACCCAAGAGCGTTTTACGAAGCCGAGATCTGGGGGATGGGCGGCAACGACCCGAACTGCTACTCGCCGGGCACGCCAGCGCACTTGGGTCCCGGCTGCCGGGCATGGATTGGCCACCCCGATCTTTGGGAGCTGCGCTACAATCTGGACGACAGCGACGGCCAGAGTGGCGCGGGCATCTGGCGCTGGGTGAACAACGTGCGTACCCTCTATGGGGTCCACCACGGGGAGCCGATCACCGTAGCTGACGGCAAGGGCGAATGGAACCTGGGGCGGCGTTTCGATGCCACGGTGTACAACTTCGCCGTGACCCGCACGGCATACCCGTACTAGGCGCGGGACGAGCGGAAGATGAGGGAACTCGTGGAGCCGGGCAACCTGCAGATCAAGGCCCGTCGCACTGCCCGGGCCACGTCGAGCATGTGCGTGTCATGCCTGTGTGGGCTCGTGGCCTGTGGTTCGGGTCACGCACACGATTCCCCTGGGGGGAGCGCCGCCGGAAGAACCGCCGGCGGCAGGGGCGGCGTTGCTGGCGGGCCGATCGCTGCCGGAGGCGTTATCGGCGGCGTGGTCGGTCAGGCGCCCGGCGGTGGCGGAGCCCCTCCAGGTCAGGCAGGGGGCGGCGGGGTGGGCGTCGGGGGTCCGCCTCCCGACGCCGGGACGGGGCGGCCCCGCATCGATCCCACCGAAGTGCTCGACCCCTCGATTTTCCTTCCTAGCCTTCGGGGCCAGAGCATGCGCACGACGGGAACTCGCGTGGAGGCGCTCCCATCGGTTGTGTGTCCCCCTTCCCCGCCAGCCGTGGGCAGCCCCTGCGGCAAGGACCGGTTTCTGTGCTCGTACGGGAATTCGGTGCGATTCGACTGTCGCCAGCATTTCAAGTGTTTCCATGGCACCTGGACCGAATACGGTGACGGTGGGTGTTCCCTGCCACCGCCGGGCCACTGCCCCGCGCAGCCCATGCCGGGTCAGTACTGCACGCCAGCACCGACCTGGTCGGAGCATTTGTACAGGAAGATCATGCCCGCCTGCGAGTACGGATCCACCACCTGCGTCTGCCCTAGTTGTGGAAGTCGATTCGAGTTCTGCCCGACCCGACGGCACAATCCGAAGCAAGTCTGGGTATGCATCGGCCCTCCAAAGGACCTGGACTGCCCTGAGCTTGTGCCCAATGTGGGGGACGGCTGCCATGAGCAAGCAAAGCGCTGCGCTTACGGCGAATCGTGCAACGGCCACGGCGCCATCTTGTTCTGTCGCGGGCGCCCCGACACCCCCTCGGGTGGGCCAGCCGGCGCATGGGAATTGCAGGGTACGTCTTGCTGAGCTTAGCACCCGCCGTGTGGGCCCTGGCCTTGCTGGGCTGCGGCCTACGCCACTCGGCTCCCGATAACGGTCCTGCTACAACCGGGACCCCGAGCCAGGACGCCGCCATCGTTGACTCCCGCGCCGCACCTGGCGACCCCGACGGGAGCCCTGCCGGAGATGCCGGCATAAGCGACACTACCATCGCTGTCCCGTCCGGCGACGGGCAAGCGCCTGTGGACGCACACGTCGGTCCCGAGGCAGGTCCCGACGCAGGTCCCGACGCGGCCGCCACCGATGCCGGCATCGCGCCAGACGCAACGCTCGATTGCCAGCGCTTCAACACCGAGCCCTGCGAAGCGTGCCGAAGGACCGGGGTGTGCGGGGCCGGCTGGAGCAGATTTCGGCGCAGCCGAGGAGACTGCCCGGGATCGTACTTGTGCATCTCAGCGAACTGCTTCGGCCCTGATCTATGTTCCTGCGTACCCACCTGCCTGCCCTTGGAACCTGGCCCCTGTCACGTGCTGTGGAACGAGATCAAACGGTGCTACCTGGAGCAATGCGCTGCCGTCTGCGGGCCCTAGGGCTGTCAGCCCGCCGGAGGCTGCACGGCTGCATGGTGGCTGCCGCGATCGCCGGGGCGAGCGCCTGCGCAGCGCCAGCGGACGGTCGGGGCGTCAGCATCGCCGCCATCGTCGGCGGCGCGCCGGCCGAGCCGGGAGCCTGGCCCAACGTTGGGATCCTGGATTCCGGC
>JAKSBK010000395.1 GCA_022361155.1 Pseudomonadota bacterium | reverse complement strand
CATGGACAGCCTGGCCTTCCGCATCCGCGACGTGGCCGAGGCCCACGACGTGCCCGTGGTCGAGAACCCGCCCTTGGCTCGGGCCCTCTATGCCGGCGTCGAGCTGGAGGAGGAGATCCCGCCCGAACACTTCCAGGCGGTGGCGGAAGTGATAGGCTACGTCATGCGCCTCAAGGGCGAGATGGTGCACTGAGGGTCCATGCGGTGACAGGCGACAGCGAGTTCCGCGCCAACTTCCTGCGCATCGTCGGCGGCCAGGACCATGCGGACGCGGGCGCCGTGCCTGCGCCCTCGCCCGCGCCCCCGACACCCTACGACAACCTTCCGGCCGGCATCTTCACCACCGACGGGGACGGCGTCCTGACCTCGCTCAACGCCACCATGGCCGGCTGGCTGCGCGGCGACGCCGGCCAGTTGGTGGGCCGGCCGTTCGCCGCCTTCGTCGTGGAGGCCCAGGCCCTGGAAGCCGACGACGGCGGCACCGAGACGGGCCGCGTCACCCTGGTGGCCGAGGACGGCACCTCCTTCGACGCGGTGATGATGCAGCACGAGATGGCGTCGGGCGCCATCGAGGGGGTGCTGCTGCGCTCCGGCGTCATGCCGGCGGACCCCGAGGGGGATGATACGGCGGCACCGCCGGACTGGCTGTTCGCCTCGGCCCCCGTGGGCATCGTCATCCTTGACCTGGACGGCCTGGTCAGCCGCTGCAATCCGGCCTTCGGCCGGCTGCTGGGCACCGATGCGGACAACGTCACCGGCCATCCCTTCACCGACCTGGTGGTGCCCGACGACCAGGGGGAGGTCACGGCCGCGCTGTCCAAGGTGGTCATGGGGACGGCGCGGGCGGCCCACCTGGACGTCCGCATGCCCGGCCCCCGGGGCCGGGAACTGGCGGCATCGCTCTACATGAGCCCGGTGCGCCAAGGTACGCGCGACGGCGCCGGCGGGGTCTCCGGCCTGGTCCTGCACTTCATCGACGCCACCGAGCACAAGAACCTGGAACTGCAGTTCGCCCAGTCCCAGAAGATGCAGGCGGTGGGCCAGTTGGCCGGCGGCGTCGCCCACGACTTCAACAACCTGCTGACGGCCATGATCGGCTTCGCCGACCTGCTGTTGGAGCGGCACGGCCCGGACGACCCGGACTTCGGCGACATCATGCAGATCAAGCAGAACGCCAACCGGGCCACCAACCTGGTGCGCCAGTTGCTGGCGTTCTCCCGCAAGCAGAAGCTGGAGCCGGTGATCCTGGACGTGACCGAGAGCCTGAGCGAGCTCACCCACATGCTGGGCCGGCTCTTGGGCGAGACGGTGGAGCTGCGGATGCGGCACGGCCGCGACCTGGGCCCTGTGCGCGTGGACAAGGGGCAGTTCGACCAGGTCATCATCAACCTCGCCGTCAACGCCCGCGACGCCATGCCCACGGGCGGCGTGCTGAGTGTGACCAGTTCCCGGCTGGCCCTGGCCGAGCCGCTCCGGCGCGAGGTCGACCCGGTGCCCGCCGGCAATTACGTGCGCATCGACGTGGCGGACACCGGGACCGGCATCCCGGCGGACGTGCTGGCCCACATCTTCGAGCCCTTCTTCTCCACCAAGCAGGTGGGGGAGGGCACCGGGCTCGGGCTCTCCACCGTGCACGGCATCATCCACCAGTCGGACGGCTACGTGCTGGTGGAGAGTGCGCCGGGGGCCGGGACCACCTTCTCCATCCTGTTGCCGGAGCAGTCCGCGGACGCCGCCGAGGTGGCCCGCCGGGCCGAGAAGGCCCTGGCCGAGGCCGACCTCACCGGCCGCGCCACGGTGCTCTTGGTGGAGGACGAGGACGCGGTCCGCATGGTCGGCCGCCGGGCCCTCGAGAACAAGGGCTACACGGTGCTGGAAGCACCCGACGGGGAGGCAGCGCTGGACCTGGTGGCCGCCCGCAAGGACGACATCGACCTCATCCTCTCGGACGTCATCATGCCGGTCATGGACGGCCACACCCTGGTCAAGCTGGTCCGCCAGGAGCTCCCCGACGTGAAGGTGATCCTCATGTCGGGCTACGCCGAGGACGT
>JAKSBK010000394.1 GCA_022361155.1 Pseudomonadota bacterium | reverse complement strand
TCGAGCTGCAAGGGCATCGCCTGTTTCTGTCGAGCTGCGGAGGTCTGAGCGACGCACACGCACAGCTCGGCGGCTCGGTGCTGGGAGTGGAGCGAATCCTGTCGAACGCCGCCTAGCCGCAGTGGGCCGACGGGCCGCTCGCCGAGTGTGATGCTGGTGTTGCGTGCCATGGCTACCAGCATGTACCCGATACTGGTATCCCGCCGGCAAGGGTGACCCATGGCGCCGGGCCGGTGACGAACATCGCAGACATGGCAATGCGTCAGCGCCAACCGGGCCTCGATCCCGACAGGCCCGTGCCTAGGTCTAGGCCACCACGGAGCGCGCGCGCGCTGCATCCGTCGGCGTCGTTGCCAGTGACAACCGAGCAGCACTACCGTATACCCGGCGGCCATGAGAGTGCCTCCGCTTGCGGTGCTTGCTGCGATGTCGACACTCTGTGTCGTCATGGCCTGCGGGAAACCCTGGCGACGCAAGCCTGAGTCCGCGCAAGCGGCCGAGTCGAGCTCGGCGACGCGGGGTATGCCCGGCATGGCACACGCTGCTCGGGACGAGTTCCTGGAGCGCTACGCAGCAACGAACCGTTTCCGGCATGGCAAGCCCACGCGCATCACGATCACGCCGCAACAGGACGCGGTGCTGTTTCTGCGTTCGGGCCCGCGCAGCGCGGTACAGGAGCTCTATGTCTTCGACACCGCCACCGGGCAGGAGCGCCGGTTTCTGACCGCGACCCAGATCCTCGGCACGAGCGCGATCAAGCTCTCTGCACGCGAGCGCGCCCGGCGCGAACGGCTGCGCCAGTCGGCGCGCGGCATTGCCGGTTTCGAGCTCTCGCAGGACGGGACCAAGATCCTCGTGCCGCTCGCAGGCCGCCTGTTCGTTGTCGAGCGCAGCAGCGCGAAGGTGCGCGAGCTCACGGGCGAGGGCGGCTATGCCATAGACGCGCATTTCTCCCCCGATGCGTCGCACGTTGCTTGCGTGCGCGGGCGTGACCTGTACGTGATCGCGCTGGCAAGCGGAGCACAACGGCGTCTCACCCGTGCCGAGAGCGAGCACATCACGAACGGCCTGCCTGAGTTTGTCGCGGAAGAAGAAATGGGTCGATACCGCGGCTACTGGTGGTCGCCCGATGGCCGCCGGCTGGTCTACCAGCAGACCGACACCGGCGGCGTCGACACCTTGTTTACCCAAGACCCGAAGCACCCGGAGCGCCCGCCGCGCGCCGCGCCCTATCCGCGAGCCGGCACAGCAAACGCCGTGGTTCGCCTGGGCCTGATTTCGCTGCGCGGCGGCCAGACCCGCTGGGTCTCGTGGGACGACCGGGCGTTTCCCTACTTGGCGACGGTGACGTGGTCACGCAACGCGCCGCTCACCGTCTTGGTTCAGAACCGGCGTCAGACCGAGGAGCTGTTGCTCGAAGTGGACGAGCGCAGCGGCAAGACGCGAACGTTGCTGTCCGAGCGCGATGACGTGTGGCTCAACCTGCACGCCGGCATGCCTCGCTGGCTCCCGGACGGCAGCGGCTTCTTGTGGGTCACGGAGCGCAACGGCTTCAACGAGCTCGAGCTGCGCGCCCGGGACGGAGCTTCGCTCGGAGGACTGACACGTGCGTCGACGGGTTACGAGGCGCTGCTGCACGTGGACGAGGCCTCGGGCTCCGTCCTGATCCGAGCCAACCCGACTGTGCTCGCGAGCGAGATCCAGCGGGTCTTTTTTTCGACCCCGGAGAAGGCTCCGGAGCGTGTTACGCCCGCACACCACCGCGGTGTGTTCGGGCGCGGCCACGAGCTCTGGGTCGACATCAGCGAGGGCGCCGCCACGAGCTACAGCGTGCGGCGCGGCCGCCGCAAGCTCGGTGAGCTCGGAAATGCCGCCGAGCAGCCCCCTTTCGAGCCGAATCTCGAGCTCACGGTGGTGGGAAGACAACGCTTCCACGCGGCCATCGTGCGCCCGCGTGCGTTCGATCCGAAGCGCCGCTATCCGGTGCTCGTCTCGGTCTACGGTGGGCCGCACGCGCGTGTGGTCCACGGGCTGCGCCGTAACTACTTGCGTTCCCAGTGGTTCGCCGACCGGGGCTTTGTCGTGGTCGCGCTGGATGGTCGCGGCACCCCAGGGCGGGGACGGGCATGGGAGCGCGCCATCCACAGAAACCTCGGGGCCATTCCCTTGCAGGATCAAGTCGCCGGCCTGCAAGCGCTTGCAGAGCGCTACCGAGAGCTCGATCTGGCCCGCGTCGGCATCTTTGGCTGGTCGTTCGGCGGCTACATGGCCGCGCTTGCGGTGGCTCGGCGTCCCGATGTGTTTCACGCGGGGATCGCAGGCGCGCCTGTCACCGACTGGGCCGACTACGACACCCACTACACCGAGCGCTACATGGGCCTGCCTCAAGAAAACGTGGCGGGCTATCGCGACGCCTCGCTGCTGACGCACGCTGCCGGGCTCGAACGACCGCTGCTCATCATCCACGGCACGACCGACGACAACGTGTACTTCACGCACGCGGTAAAGCTCGCCGACACGCTGTTGCGCGCCGGGAGGGAATTCGAGTTCGTGCCGCTATCCGGTTTCACCCACATGGTCGCCGACCCCTCCGTGACCAGAGCGCTGCACCAGCGCATGCTCATGTTCTTCAGGCGCGAGCTTGCGTCCCCGGCTCATGCCAGTGCCGAACGCGGCTGAACAGCCATGGGCGCCGCATGCGAGCGAGAGACCTCGAGGTGCCGGTCTAACTACAGCGAGCTTTGGCCCGCCTCGGTGGGGTGTGCAGTGCGGCGCGCTTCGCCGCGCATCCACCACAATGCGGCCTCGAGCACCTTGGGGGCGTTCGCTTCGACGACCTCGCCGTGCGCGGGGACGACTCGCTCGAACGACCAGCTGAGCAGCTGTGCGATGCTGCGAGCCGTCGCATCGCGATCGTTCGTCAGCATGCGACAAAGGCGGCTCTGCTCGCACTTGCCAAGCGCGCCCGAGAATGTCTTCAGCACAAACCGGCTCATGCCGGACGCCTGCAAGATATTGAACACGAGGTCCGTCACCACGAGGGTGCGTGATGATTTGTGCACAAAAACGACCTCGGAGAGCTTCTCCGCGCCTTCTATGCGCATCATGTCGACTGCGGGACAGAGGGCCGCTCCCGTCAGCACACCGTCGAAGCGGAGCTTGGGCTTCTTTTCGGCGAGGCCAGGTGCGCCGAGCAGGCGAGCCTGCGGGTACAGGTCCTTGGCCGCCTCCAAGTACCTGTAGTGCAGCAGATTCGGACCCACGAGCAAGTGAACGGGGCCTATCTGCTCGAGCTCGATGGCGAGCCCGTTATCGATACCGATCGGCGCGATCAGGATGAGCCCCTTGTCGTCTTTCAAGACGGTCATGCGCAGGGGCAGAGACGCTCCCATGCCGATGCTTACCGTGGTTTCGGCGCCCCAAACGCCCTCTGCGATGTGTTTCAGTCTTGCCATGCGTTTAGGTCCAGGGCCCGTGGAGGAATAACTCGTGTGTTTCGGTGAGGACTGGGCGCCGCTGGCGGGGCGCGACGGCGAGGAGTGTTGGGGATTCCTAGCGTGTCATGGTGCTCGGCGAGGTGAAGTCGGTGTCACAAAGCGGGCATCACGGACGCAGTGGACGACGCCAAGATCAAGAAACCCCCGAAAACGGGGGTCTTGCTGTGCCCAGGGACAGAATCGAACTGCCGACACGGGGATTTTCAGTCCCCTGCTCTACCGACTGAGCTACCTGGGCGTGGCCGGAGCCGGACGCACCATACATGGAGCCAGGGGGGTGTCAAGAATGGCCGGGTGGGGTCGGCTTGGGCCCGCATTTTCGAGATACGCTCTGCGCTTGGCGGGGGCCCGGGGAGGCAGAATCTTGAGGTGTTCGCGGGGGGGTGCGCTAGAATCCAAGGTATGGGAGGTGCGCAGGACGCTGGACAGGGCTCTGCTCGAGAAGCGTTCGTGCGCCTGCTCGGCGATGCGCAAACGAGCGAGCAGGCGCGGGTAGATGCCCTGGTGGCGTTGTCGCAACGTACCGTATTCGTAGCTACCTGGCCCGGGCTCGATGAGGAAATCCGAACCCTGACCAACAGCGAGGGCACCAGTGCGATGCCGGTGTTCACGGATGTCAACACGCTGGATCTGGCGGCCCGGCGCTACGGCTGGGTCAACCCGGACGGTTCGGTCTTGTGGCGCGAGATCGGGGCCCGAGCCGCGTTCCGGCAGGCGTTGGTGCGGGAGCTCGATCTGTTCGTGGTGGACATTGGCACGGCCCACTCGGTGGAGTTCGCCCGGCCGGAGATCGAGCCGCTCATCGATGCCCGCCTGCACGACACGACCAAGGGACCTTTTGCCGGCGCCGGTAAGGTGTCAGAATCCATACTGAAAGCCGTGCGCAAGTCGCAACCTCCGGCGTCGCTGGCGGACTCGCTCAAGGCAGCGCAGCAACCGCTGGCCCCGGTGCCGCCACTACCTGCGCACAGGGGTCCGGTGCCGCTGCCCTCCATTCCTCATGCTGCCGGCATGGGTGCTTCGCTGAGCCCGGCCAGGCAGGCTTCCTCGCGCCAACCGCCAAGCGGTCCCGCCGCAGCCTCGGCTACGGTGGTCAACCTGGTTGCACCGAGCGCGCAGATGGCTGACGACGTGCTGAACGCGCTCGCGGCATCGCTGAGGGACTACCCCGAAGTGGAGTGGGCCGCCGAGGTCGGGCGTGCGGATGCGCCCCGCTTGCGCATGATTGGATTGCGCCTGGACCCGTCCTATACCGAGCGCGCGCAGCAAATCATCGCGGGGATGAGGGAAGCGAGCGCGATGCGAGCCAGCCCGATCGAGGTGATGTTGCTCACCGACCCGGCTGCGGTGCGCGCCGCCCGACAGCACGGCCGGGTGTTCTTCCCCTGGCGGAGCAAGTAGGGCGAGTGCCGCGGCTCGCGCGGGGTTGCCCGATGCCGGGCGCACTGGCCGCAGCGGCCGCGGCGGCTTGACCCGCGCGTGTCGGCCGAGCACATCCATGTGTCGTGCAGCTCGGTTCCCAGCATCCCGACGTGGTTTCACCCCTGCCCGGCAGGCAAGGCGATCGCCTGCTGGCCGCCCTGTCGGCGGCGGAGTGCCCGGCGCTCACGGCGCGACGCGCGCGACGCGCTGAAGCCAGCGGTGCCCTCCATGATCCGATCGTGTGGGCGCAGGCGTGCGGAGCCAACGTAGTTGACAGCGATGGCAACCGCTATGTGGACCTCACTGCCGGATTTGGCGCCGCTGCCGTGGGTCATCGTCATCCTCGCGTGGTGGCTGCGATACAGCGTCAGAGCGAGCGTCTGCTGCATGCGCTGGGAGATGTCCATCCCGCAGACGTCAAAGTGCAGCTGCTGCAACGGCTAGCCGAGCTTGCGCCCTTCCGGGGCGCTCGGGCGATGCTCGGCCTGAGCGGATCCGACGCGGTCGAGGCCGCGCTCAAGACCGCTCTGCTCGCCACCGGCAGGCCGGGGATCGTGGCCTTTGAGGGCGGCTATCACGGTCTCGGTCACGGCCCGCTCGCCGCCTGTGGCTACCGAAGCTCGCTGCGCGCACCGTTCGCTGGCCAGCTCAATCCTCACGTCGCATTTGCGCCGTATCCCGGCAGGGCCGGGGCTGCTGCCGCGGACACGCTGAGCGCGGTCATGCAGTGCTTGAAGAGCGGGCAGCTCGCTGTGGGCGCGGTGCTGATCGAACCGGTGCTCGGGCGGGGCGGCATCTACGCTCCACCCGAGGGGTTCATGGCTGTGCTCGCCGACTTGTGTCGAGCGCATGGCGCGCTGCTGGTCTTCGATGAAGTCATGACCGGCCTGGGACGAACGGGTGCGACCTGGCGCGCACAGCGTGAAGGCGTGGAGCCGGATCTCGTTTGTGCGGGCAAGGCCCTCGGCGGCGGCATGCCCGTCAGCGCCTGCCTGGGTCGAGGCGCTATCATGACGGCTTGGGGCGAGCCCGGCAGCGAGGCATTGCACACGGGCACGTTCTTTGGCCATCCGCTCGGTTGTGCCGCGGCGCTCGCGGCACTCGATGTGCTGGAGGGCGACCAGCTTGCCGCGGCCGCGGCTCGCACAGGAACATGGTTGCTCGAGCGGCTGCGCCGCTGCTCAGAAGATCACCCGTGCGTCCGCCAAGTTAGGGGCACGGGCATGATGCTAGGCGTGGAGCTCGACAGCGGGCGCCGCGCCCTGCGTGTGGTGCGCAGCTTGCTCGAACGTGGCTATCTCACGCTCACGGCCGGCCTCGACAACGAGGTGCTGTCGCTCACGCCCCCCTTGACCATCGACCGGGCCCTGCTGGAAGGCTTTGCGTGCGCACTCGAACAGTGCCTCGAGCGCGAGCGGCGGGATGCCTGAACGCGAGCGGCTTCGTGCACGAATCGTGCGCTTGATCGATCGCTTGGCGGACGGCAGCAGCGACGAGCCCGCGCGCAATGCGCTTCTCGGCGAAGTCCTGGCCTGGCAGGCCCGACACGTGCCTCCCTACGCGCGGCTCTGCAGCGCGCGACTGCAGGGCACGCCGCGCGACCCGAGCCAATACCCTGCCTTGCCGACGGATGCGTTCCGTTTCGCCCGCGTGGCGGCCCATGCTGCCCGCGACGACACGCGCGTGTTTCGGACCTCCGGTACGAGCGATGCGCGACGCGGGGTGCATGCGCTCCGCGACCTATCGCTCTACGACCGTGCGGCCAGCGCATCGGCCAAGTTGCAGCTGTTTCCCGACCTCGAACGTATGGATCTGCTGATCCTGGCGCCGAGCGAGGCCGAGGCGCCCGACTCTTCGCTGTCCTATATGCTGAGCCGTTTCGTGGCCTGGTTCGGAGCCCACAGCGTTTTTGCCTGGCGTGCGGGGGCGCTCGACGCCCGCGAGCTCGCGCAGCGCCTCGAGCAGGCCTGTGCGACGGGTCGGCCGATCGCGTTGCTTGGCACTTCGTTTGCGTTCGTGCACGCCGACGCTGCGCTCGGCAGCAGGCGTTTCGCGCTGCCGCGAGGCAGTCGCATCATGCAGACGGGTGGGTTCAAGGGGCGCTCGCGCGAGGTAGCGGCCGCAGAGCTGCTCGCGCTGCTTGCCGGCCGCTACGGCGTTGCTCCGGCTTGGATCGTCCAGGAGTACGGCATGACCGAGCTGTGCTCGCAGATGTACGAAGCGTCGCTGCGCGAAGCGTGCATGGCGCAACGGCGTTCCACTGACCTGCGCGCGACGGGCGCGCGTGCACTGTGGGTTCCGGGCTGGGTGCGCGCCCAACCGGTGGATCCACAGACGCTTCGACCCGTGCCGGAGGGTCACGAGGGGCTCTTGCGCATCGATGATCTGGCCAACCTGGACAGCGTGTGCGCGCTGCAGACCTCGGATCGCGCCCGGCGCATGGGCAACCGGATTCAGCTGCTGGGACGCGCCCGTGGCGCCGTTGCGCGCGGCTGTTCGATCGCAGTCGATGCCGCGCTGGGCAAGCGGTGAGCAGCCTGGCTGCAGACGACCCGGTACGTGCTCGCGCGTTGCTCGATCGGCTGCGTGAGCGTTCCGAGTGGTTGCGCGCGCAGGCACCCGCACGCGCGGCCGCGGCGATCGCTGCCGCCGCCCGTGATCTGCTCGACGAATCCAGCCCGCACGGCATCCGGTTGCGCCGCGAGCTCCAGCAAACGACCGGGCTGAGCCTGCCCCTTATCGAATGGGGCCTTTCGAGCACGCTTGGCGGCGCTACCGCGCGCCGGCTGAGCACGCTCGCGGCAGTTGCCAAGACACGAAGCACCTTGGCGGTTCCGGCTCGAGTGGTGCTGCTCGTGCTGGCTGGCAACGTTTTCAGCGCGGCGTTTCGCGAGCTTGCGCTGAGTTTGCTGCTCGGCTGCCCGGTGTTGGCAAAGGCGTCGCGCGAAGACGACGTGCTGCCCCGTCTGTTCTGCGACGCCTTGCGCCAGCGCGATCCCGAAGTGGGCTCCGCCTGCGAAGTGCTCACGCTGCCGGCCGGCTCCGAGGCGATGGATCGTGTGCTGCTGCAGCGAGCGGAGGTCGTGGCCGTGTTCGGCAGCGATGAGACGGTGGCTGCGGTGCGCTGCGCGATTCCAGCCACGGTGCGACTCGTCGTGCACGGTCACGGTTTCGGCGCGATCTACGTGCCGAAGGCCGCGCTCTGCAAGCCGGCTCGCGTGCGCGAGGTTGTGCGCCGCGTGGCGCTCGACGTAGCTGCGTACGACCAACGCGGCTGCCTCTCGCCGCATGCGATCGCGGTGCAGCGCGGCGGCAGCCTGGATGGGTCGAGCTTTGCCCGCCTGCTTGCTTCCGCCCTCGCCCGTCTCGAACGCCGCCTGCCAAGGGGCCGGCCGCCGGCAGATGTCCAGGCGACCCAGATGCAGTGGCGGGGCGTTGGAGCCGCGCGCGGCACCGTGTTCGAAACGCCCGATTTCGCGGTGAGCTACGAAGGAAGCGAAGCGCTGCGCCAGAGTCCTGGCTACCGCAACGTGGGTGTGTACGCCTGCACGAACGCGGAGGCGCTGGGCGCTTGGTTGGCTCCAGCTGGGGCGCACCTCAAGTGTCTGGGCATCGCAGCCGATCGCAGCCAGCGCGAACGTGTTGCGGCCGAGCTACCCGCAACCCTGGCGCCTCGCGTATGTGGCGTGGGGTGCATGCAGAGCCCGCCGTTGTCTCGTTTGTCCGACGGCGAACCGGCTTGGCGGGGGCTGCTGCGCTTCATCGAGCTGGGTTAAAGCGCCGACGCCGGGAGAAATCGACAACCACCCTCAAAAAGCGGAGCGGAGGGGCTTTTAGCTTCGCTTGCACCCTGATAGGTTCCGCCCCACAAACCGCGGGCCGCGGTTGGTCGCCGTAGAGGAGCCTGGATGTCTTGGATGCAGTTGTGTAGTTTCGTTCCCAGCTCGGCCACTGTGCGTGTGGGGTGCCTGTGGGCGGTCATGGTGGCAGCGTCTGGCTGCGGCACGGTCGAGAACAACGCCAACAATTGCTACGCGATTGGCGTGGAGGGCGCCTGTCTTGGTGCGCCACCTGCAGATGCAGGCGGACCACCTGCAGATGCAAGCGCCGACGCCGATCCGGGCGATGCTGGCTCGGACGCGGGCGCGGACGCTAGGCCCATCCCGGCCGGCCCCGCTTGAGAGGCGTTCGTCGATGGTTCCAACCGCATGGGTGATTCCAACCGCATGGGTGATTCCAACCGCATGGGTGATTCCAACCGCATGGGTGATTCCAACCGCATGGATGATTCCAACCGCATGGATGGTTCGCACGAAGTATCACGTCTGGCCCGTGGATCGAGCAACTGGATGGTTCTGAAAGCGTGAGGATTCGGCCATCGGGCATGGCGAGCTGTGATCAATCAGCTCGGACAGTGGGTTACGAAGAAAGGTAGTCACTATGATTCGGATTCTGCTTGTGGTCATGGCAGCCACGCTTGTCGGTTGCCTCGAGGTCAAGAACAACGCCAACGATTACACGGAAGCGCAATTCCCGGATGACACCACGGAGATCTCGGTCTCCAACACGGCATCCAATACGAACAACGCGCTCGCGGGCCCCGGCGCAGCGGCCGGCGGCGGAGCCACGGGCATGGGTGGCGAGGGCGGCATGATGGCCACGCCGCACTGGGGCTACTCAGGCCACGAGGGTCCACAGCATTGGGGCGATCTGAGCCCCGCGTTCGAGCAGTGCAAGCTTGGGATGGAGCAGTCTCCCATCGACATCCAGGCGAGCGCGGCGACGCCCACGGATCTACCCAACATCCACTTCAACTATCAGCCGTTCCCGCTGGAGATCGTCAACAACGGCCACACTATCGTGATCAACGTCGAAGAGGGCAGCCACATCGAGGTGGGCGGTTCGGTCTACGAGCTGATTCAGTTTCACTTTCATGCGCTCAGCGAGCACACGATCGACGGCCAGCACTCCCCCATGGAAGTCCACTTCGTTCATGCGAACGCCCGCGGTAGCCTGGCTGTCGTGGGGGCCATGATGGAGGTAGGGCCCACCGAGCACCCGGACTACGCGGCTATCTGGGCACATCTGCCCCAACAGAAAGGCATGCCCCATCAGGTCGCAAGCGTCATGGTCGACGCCACCGATTTGATGCCTATGTCGCAGCAGAGCTATCGCTATGCAGGCTCGTTGACGACGCCTCCCTGCTCCGAAGGGGTCGCCTGGCACGTGCTGACGGACCCGGTAATGCTGTCGCAAGCCCAGATCGACGCCTTCACCGCGATCTACGACCACAACTACCGTCCGGTTGGGGATCTGCACGGCAGGCAGGTCCTGCTCGATAGCACTCCCTAGATCTCGCTCGCGCATCGGGTCGCCAGCTTCGACGCGGATCGGGCATGGCTGCGGCCGCGCTCCCGAACGGGTAGGGCGACCGTCAGCGTGGTGCCGGCGCCGGCACGCGTTTCGCACCAGGCGTCGCCGCCGTGTGCCTGCACCAGACCCCGCGCTACCGCCAACCCCAGGCCGAGGCCGCCTATGCGGCGACCCGAGGGCTCGGCGATCTCCTGAAAGGCCTCGAAGATGCGAGCGCGGTCCTGTTGTCGGATGCCTGCGCTGGCATCGACGACGTCGACGCGCACCTGGCGCACGGGGCCGGGCGGCCCTTGGGCGACGCGGGCCCGCAGACGAATCACGCCGCGATCCATGGCGCGCATCGCGTGGCCAAACAGGCCCATGACGGCCTTCACCACACGCTCGGAGTCCACATAAAGGGGCGGCAGCCCGGGCTGCAGCTCGGCACGGATCTGCAGGTCGCGCCGCACAGCAAGCTCGCCGGCCTGACGCGCCGCCTCGGTCAGGATCTCGACTGCGGGGATCCACTCCAGGCGCAGGTCGATGCGCCCGGCTTCGAGGCGTGCCCAGTCGAGCGTCTCGTCGAGCAATCGCAGCAGATCCCCGGCGCTTCGCTGGATGGTCCGCACGCTGTCGCGTTGCTTGGACGTCAGGGGACCATCGGCACCCAGCACCATCAGCTCGGCGAAGCCGAGGATCGAGTTCAGGGGGCTGCGCAGATCGTGGCTCATCGAGGCGACGAAGCGTGCTTTGAGCCGCTGGGCCTGCTGTACGGCCTGCTGCGCCTGGCGTTGCTCCTGGGTGAGGGAAGCGAACCGCTGCGCCAGGCCGTCGACGGCGTCGACGAGCGTGCGGGCTTCCTGAGTGCCGAGCCTGCCCCGAATCGAGGCAGCCTTGCCTTGGTCCCGACCGATTTCACGGACATGCGCGGCGAGCAGCGAGAGGTCACCCGACGCGCGCCGGCCAAACCCGCAGGCCATCGCTGTCGCGACGCCGGCGCCGAGCAGCGTGCCGATCGGAACCGCAGCCGCGGGCCAAGACAGCGTGCCGGAGGCGGCGTGGATCACGAGCGCGGCGTTCGCGGCGAGCCACGCGAGCGGCAGGCCCGCGCCGGCCGCCAACCACACGGCGGCGCTTGGGTGTCCGGTCTCGGGAACGTGAGCCGCGTGCACGTGCCGCAGCCAGCTCCAGATGATGCGCGCGCTTGCCGACATGAGCGGTGGCGCGCAGGTCGCGCATGCGGCGGCCAGGCAGATGTCCCACAGCAGCCGGGTGAACGCAGGCGACACTCCTGCGAGCGGCGCGTTGCTCGCGAGCAGCAGACCCAGATCGACCAACGGCACGAGCGCACCTGCGCCAGCGCAAAGCCACGCGCCGATGGGCCAGGTGTAAGCGTCGCGCACCGCCGCGGCGGAAGGTGGCACGGTCTGCTCGCCGTGCGACACGGCGCGGGCGCGTTTCAGGGCGCGAAACAAGGGTAGGGTGCGGGCGCGGAACACCGCGAGCAACGCGCTCCAGACGCCTACGAACAGCAGCACCTGCAAGATGAGCACGAGGGCTCGAGCGGCGAGCTCACCCGGAGTGCGAACCGCGACCACGAGCAGTGCCGGCACGGCCAGCAGCGCCTGCCCGATCCCGGCTGCGATCCCCGCTCTCAGGAGCTTGCGCCCAAGTTGCTCGGGAACTGGCAGCGCGTCAGCCGTCAGCCGCCTCCTCTTCGACCCAGGCAGGCAGGGTGACCTGGAACTCGGAGCCTTTGCCGAGCTCGCTCCGCAGGTGGATGCTTCCGCCGTGCAGCTCGGTGAGACGCCTGCAGATCGCGAGGCCGAGTCCCGATCCAGCCTGTCGTTTGGCAACATCCCCCACCTGCTCGAACTCTTCGAAGATTCGCCCGGCCTCGTTTGCGGCGATACCGATGCCGGTGTCACGCACGCTGAGCACTACGCTGCGGTCCTGTGCTCTGGCCGCCAGCGTCACGCTGCCCTTTTCCGTGAACTTGAGCGCATTGCTTGCCAGATTGATGAGGATCCTGCGCAAACGTCGCTGATCACCATCGAGCGGTGGAAGACCAGGTGGGACATCGACGACGATGCTCACGGGACGCGTGCGCCTCTGCCCCTCCAGCATCTTGGCTGTGTTGAGCACCAGGGCCCTTACATCCACGGCAGTGCGCTTGAGCGTCAGCTTGCCGGAGGCCATGGCCGAGAGCTCCAACACATCGTTGAACAGATTCAGCAGGTACTGCCCCGATGTCTGCATGATGCGCAGGTCCTCGCGCTGTTCCTCCGTCAGGGGTCCGTCGATTTCCTGGACGAGTATTTGCGCGAAACCAAGAATCGTATTGAGCGGCGTGCGCAGCTCGTGACTGATCGAATCCATGAAGGCGGTTTTGTAACGGTCGGCATCCTCGGCGGCGCGCAGCAGGTGCTGGCTGCGCTCCAGGGCTTCGAGCAAGCGACCTCGCAACGCGTCGAGCTCTCGAGTCAGCGCGGCGCTCGCGTCGAGGTCGACCATCGGGATCGGCCGGTGCCAGCGATCCTCGTGCGCCATGGATTCCAGTGTTCGAGCGAGCTCACGGGGTCCCCAAGTCAGGCCCTGGACCGTCCAGGCGCTCAGCAGGCAAGCGACGCCGCCCAGCATGCTCACCGTCGCCACGGACCACGGCGCAAAGCCGCGGTGCACCATGAGTGCCAAAACCGACACACACACGCCCGCGCCCAACATGCAAGCCCCCCACGCCAGCCTCTGCGGTGGTCTCAGAGCGGGCATCGGCGTGCGCGTGTACCTCCTACGCCTAACCGAATGGGTTGTCGGGGATGGGTTCGGGCGCCTTGGGCCTGGGCGCGTCAGGCCTCTTGGGCTCGGCCTCGCCGGTTTCGTCCGAGGGCTTGACGGCCCCCTTGGCAGCGGGCTTGTCCGCCACAGGCTCGGGTGGCCTGGCGGATCCTGTTTGCGCAGGGGCGGCGCCGGATGGCCTGGCGTCCGGCTTGCCGCTTGGAGGTCGTGCCTCGGGCGCTTTGGCCACCGGTGCCGGCGCTGCGACTGCGGCCGGTCCCGCCTTGCGCGGGCGCGCGCCGGGTGCCGGTCGAGCTTGCTTGCGCTCGAGCGTCAAGCTGACCTCCGCTCGCATGGCGCCCTCGTGCGGTGCGAACTCCGCGAGGCGCAAGCGCCGTGAAACCGAGCGATAGCCTGCCTTGGCAGCGGTCACGGTCGCGGCGCGTGTGAGTCTTCCTAGCGGCAGCAGCGCCGGGCTGACCACGCTGATCCCTTGGGCCCTGACCTCGGCGCCCTCGGGTGAAGTCGACACCTTGACCACGTACCTCATTCGTTCGAGCCTCAGCTTTGCCGTCATGCTGCCGGTGCCCCGCGGCTTTAGCTCTTTCCTGGCCGTCTCGTAGCCTCGCATCCGAGCTTCAACCTCGACCCTCTCACCGGCCGGCAGCGACACGTCGATCGGAGCAACGCCGCGTGGCTTGCCAGCGACGAACACCCGTGCGCCAGGGGGCCTCGACTCCAGGCGGACCTTGACCGTACGGACCCCGACGACGAGGTCGGCTGGCGCCTCTGGCACGGCCCCAGCAGCCTCCGGCTCGCTCGGGCTCGGTTGCTCGGCGGCACGCGGTTGCTCGGCGGCACGCGGTTGCTCGGCGGCACGCGGTTGCTCGGCGGTACGGAGCTCGGCTTCGGCCACGGGTTGCGGGGCCGATGGCTGCGCCGGCTTGTCAGGTACAGGCTCGTGGGCTGTGTCGGCGGCCATTTCCGCTGCCCCGGATGCGGGCTCGGGTGCCGGGGTCCGCTCTTGGTGTGCGGTCGGGCGGCTGCCGCCAGCAGGCGCCAGTACCTGGCTGAACACAACGTACGAGACGAGACCAAGGGCAGCTACCGCCGCAGCCACCGAGAACAGCTTGAAGCGCGGGGGCGGCGGGGTGCTCAGTATCGGGGCCGGTTGCAACGCAGGAGCCGCTTCGGCCAACACCGGAGCCCGCTTGTGCGGTTGGGTTGGCTCGAGTCGTTGCGTGGGCCTATCGTCGAGCGCGGCGTTCTGGTTCGGCTCGAGCGGCTCGCTTGCCGCGGCGCCACCTTTGTCGTCCGCCGCCAGCGTCGCGCCGCTGCTCGGACCGGTGTCGGTTGCTGGCTGCTCCGCTTCGACCGGTTGCTCGGTTGCTGGCTGCTCCGCTTCGACCGGTTGCTCGGTTGCTGGCTGCTCGATTCCGCTCTGCGCGGCGGATACGGACGCCTCCTTGAACGGGGCCGCTGCCGGCGCCTGCTCGGCCGGGGCAGCGGTCGATTGCAGCACGCGCGTCGCTTCCCGGCCGGCCTCGCTGTCGCGCAGCGCCTCTGTCAAGAACTCGTCGGTGACACCGCTTTCATCGATCGCGGCTGCTCGGGCATCCAGTCCGAGCTCCTTGAGGAGTGTGCTGTGAGGCACTGCCCGTGTCACATCATCGTCCGGCGCTCCTTGCTTGCTTGGTTCTGCCGGCGCTTGGACTCCGTCTCCTTCCTGGGTCGTTGCCTTGCGGCGGCTCGCCCGGAACACACCGGTGGGCGCGGGCCGCTCCTCACCAACGGGTGGGCGGATGGTCTCGCGTTCCTGATCGCGTCGCGGCGTGCCTCGCTCGTACTGGGCCGGCAGCTCGCCGCGGTTTTTGACGATGTGATCGACGAGCTCGCGACTCTTGGCGCCCATCTTGATGAACTTGATGCCCATACCTGCGGGCAGACCGTTGTCTCCGGTGAACTCGCGCCGCCAAACCACGCGTCCGACGCCGTGAATGACCGGGGTCTGGTCGCGCAGCTGAAACTCGAACTTGAGCAGCGTGCCGACTTCCATCGGCTCCTTGGTACGAATGAACAGGCCACCCCTCGAGATGTCGCCGCTGTAGTGCTCGACAAAGTCCTCGATCGTCGCGCTCTTGAAGCGCATTTTCACGGAGACCGCTGCGCGCGGATCCCGGCGAGTATCAGGCATTGCTCCGAAATCCTCGGTCCGGGTTCTTGGGACAGAGCCCGTTGTCTGCCAGCATCCGGTTTTCTTGCATATGCGAGCAGCCTGGCACAAGGAAAACCCGGCGCCCAGACAGGCTATGGTACCGCCCAGACCCCTGGACCACAATCAGTCACCGTCGGCGAAGTAACCGTTCACGGGGGTCTTTCGCTTCGACGATGGGCTTCCCGGGCGCTCTTCTGGGCGGTTTACGTCCCATCAACTCGCACCATGGCGTACCCCGTCCCACCGTAATCCCGCAGGTGCACCCCCAGCACGCGTCGGCATACCAGCGATCGGCCGGCGCTACAGCCCACGAGTCGGGCATGGCAGGTGCCTCGGGCGCTGCGCACGATAGCCACGTGGCTGGGAGCAAGGCCGTCCTCGCAAGCCTCGAGCACTCGTTGTGCGAGCGCGGCCGGCTCGCTGCTTCGCACCGAGACCTGGCGCACCTGTTCCCGCCGCACACGCCCGACCCTACGCAAGGGTCGCCTCGCAAAGCTGGATCCCAACGCCGCACAGGCGAAAGCCAGCGCATCATCGACATCGCGGCCCCAGGCCTCCGTGGCAAGCTCGCGGCCGAACGCGAGCTGGCGCCACCCGCCTGCTCCGCTCGACATGGGCAGCGCGCACAGGGGCCAGGCCGAGGTTGGGGGCCCTCCCAATTGCTCCAGGCGCCCGGCGTACTGCGTGGCGAGCTCCGGGACGACTTCGAGCAGAGGAGCAAGCGCAAAGGCGCGCTCGGTCAGCCGGGGGTGAGGCAGGGTCAGCTCCGCGCGCGAACGCCGCCCCTGCCCGCTCCACAGCAGGTCCAGGTCAAGGCTGCGTGGACCCCAGCGCTCGCGACGCTCGCGTCCCAGCGACCGCTCGATGTCGAGCAGCACCGCGAGCAGCTCGTCGCAGCTCATCCGGCAACGAATCCGTAGGGCACAATTGAAGTAGCGCGGCTGCGGCGGCCCGATCGCCTCGGTCTCGAACACGCGTGAGACCGCCTCGATCGTGCAGCCCGCTGTGGCGCGCAGCAAACGGATGGCGGCCCGAATGCAAGCCTCGCGCGAGCCGAGGTTAGCGCCTGCGCCGACCACGGCCAGATGGGATGGGGACGTTACCACCAGCATTCCTTGCGGCCGTGCCTTGCCGGCGACGCCCGGTCCTCTGCGATCTGCACAGGCTATTCGTGGACGGGCCCGAGCCGATGCAAAAACCAGTTAAGATAATAGCGCGGGCATGTTTACATAGCGCTGTCACCATGTCGACGCTGCCGCTGTTCGAGGCCAACAAGGGAGGGCGCGGACCCCGCGTGCTGCGTGTCGCCGCCCTGAACCGGCTGGTGCGTCTGGGGCTGGAGCAACAATGGCGCGACCTTTGGGTCGAAGGCGAGCTGTCCGATGTTCGAGTCGCCGCGTCGGGGCACGTTTACTGCAGCCTCAACGACGAACAGGAGCCGGCCCAGCTGCGGGTTGTGATGTTTCGAACCGACGCCCGCAGAGCCAAAGCCAGGCTCGGCGATGGCGAGCGCGTACGGCTGCGGGGCATGCTCAGCCTGTTCGAAGCGCGCGGCACCTTCCAGCTGATCGCCCGGCTGGCGCTGCCGGCTGGCTGGGGAGCGCTGCATGCCAGGTTCGAGCGGCTGGCGCGCAAGCTGCAGGCCGAGGGCCTGCTGGATCCTGCCCGCAAGCGCGTGCTCCCCAAGTGGCCTCGCGTGGTCGGCCTGGTCACCAGCCCCTCGGGGGCGGCCGTGCACGACGTCAGCGAGGTTGCGGCGAAGCGCTGTCCGGTTCGGCTGGTTGTGGCGCCCTGCACGGTGCAGGGGCGGGGCGCCGAAGGCTCGATCATCGAAGCGCTCGAGGCGATTCAGCAGTTGCGCGAGCTCGACGTGGTGATCATCGGGCGCGGCGGGGGCGCGAGCGACGATCTGTCCGTGTTCAACTCCGAAGGCGTGGCGCGGGCCATCGCCGGCTGCCGCGTGCCAACCGTCAGCGCCGTGGGCCACGAGGTGGACGTCACGCTGGCCGACTTGGTCGCGGACGTGCGAGCAGCAACGCCTTCGAATGCAGCCGAGCTGGTCGTGCCTGATCGGGAGGCGCTCCTTGCAGAGCTCGAGGCCCACACGCGCGCACTGGAGCAAGCCATGGAGCTCAGACTGGAACGCCTGCGCTTGCGGCTCGAGCGCAGTGCGCAACGGCTGCCCGATCCCACGGGCGCGCTCGTCCAAGCGAGACGCGGTTTGGAAGCGCTCGAGCACGCGCGCGACACTCGCCTGAAGCTGGTCCTGCAGGCCCTGCGCGATCGAGTCGAGGTGTGCCAGCACCGGCTCCTGCGCCACGATGTGCGCCGCTCGCTCGAACGTGACCGGGCGGCGCTAACCAGTCTCGCGCTGCGCCTGCGTGCCGCGACCACACCGGCGCTCGGAACGCGGCGCGGCCGCTTCGAACGCGCCGTCGCTGCGCTCGATGCGCTCTCGCCGCTCGCCATCCTGCAGCGCGGCTACGCCATCGCGTCGGATTCCCTGACGGGCAAGGCACTAACCGACGCGGCAGCGGCAGCCGTCGGTCAGCCCGTGGCGGTGCGGTTGCACCGCGGTGTCCTGCACACCCGTGTGGAGCATACGACATGAAGCCGGCGATCCTGCGCGTGTTCGGCGTGCTGGGCTTTCCGGTCGCCCACTCCAAGTCTCCTGCCATGCACAACGCTGCCTTTCGCGCGCTCGGTCTTGACGCCGTGTATGTGCCCTTCGCGGTTGAGCCTGGCGCGCTCGGGGACGCTCTGGCCGGCGTGCGCGCACTGGGTCTCGGCGGCGTCTCCTTGACGCTGCCTCACAAAGAGGCCGCGCTGAGCTTGATGGACGAGGTGGAAAGCGAGGCCCGGGCCGTGGGTGCGATCAACACGGTGCTGCACACTCGCAGGGGACTCACCGGCGCCAACACCGATGCAAAGGGGCTGGCTAGCGCGCTGGTGGAAGCGGGTATCGTGCTCAGGGGGTGCGACGTGGTGGTGCTCGGCGCGGGGGGCGCGGCCCGGGCCGCGGTGATGGGGCTTCGGGGCGCCGGTGCGCGACGGATTTGCGTGGCGGCTCGACGCGTGCGGCAAGCGGAGCGGTTGATAGCCACGTTGCCTGCCAGTGACACGGAGCACAGCGCGAGCAGCCTGGGCCCTGAGCTTGCTGGCAGCTTCGCGGGCGCCGACGTGCTCGTACAGGCGAGCAGCGCTACGCTGGGCGATACGCCCGAGGCGCGGGCCTTTGCCTCGGCCCTGCCGATCGACCGGCTGCCGCAGCATTGTGTGGTGCACGATCTGGCGTACAGTCCGCTCGTAACAAGCGTGCTCGAACGGGCGCGCGAACACGGTTTGCAGACCGTGGATGGCCTGACCACGCTGCTGCATCAGGGCGCTCTGGCATTCGAGCGTTGGACGGGGCGCGACGCGCCTTTGGCTGTCATGCGCGCCGCACTCTACGCTCCAGAGGCGGTTGAGCCGTAGCTTTCACGGCACGCCGCTTTGCTTTCGCTGGCGCACTGGGCCTGCCTGTGCGCGCCTCGTCCGTGCTTTGCGAAATGCCTCGAGCACGCGTGGAGAAGTCTGCACGCGGTCGAGGGTGAGTCCAGGTTCACGTTCGAGCGCAAGCCGCAGCGCGGCCACAGCCAGCTCCTCGCGCTCCAAAGCAACGTAGGCCACGGCCAGCTCCCGCTGCAGCTGCACGAATTGGCCGCTGGTCAGGTGCGGCTCGGCCAGCAGGCGGCTCGCCATCGCTACGGCTTCGGCGTAGCGGCCACGACGTACGTGTTCGCCAAGGCGCGGCAGCTGCCCTTGTGTGATCGATTGCTCGGCGCGAACCTGTCCACCCAAGACCGTGGCGCCTGCGTTCTTGTGGACCAGCTCCCGTCCCGTCTTCGAGAGCACCAGCGTCGGCAGCGGCACCAGCACGATCTGGCCCCGAGCCACGCTGTGGCGAAGTCCGGAGTTGAAGCGCCGCAGAAAGCCCCATCGGTTGGGATTGGCGTAGTACAGTTTGGCGATTTGGCTAAGCGTTTCGCCCCGTCGTGCAACGTGACGTACCGGATAGGGCACAACGATTTCGGCGCCGGTGTCGGGTGAGCGGCCCACCTGGGCGTCGTTGGCTGCTACCAGGACGTAGGCGCGCCGCGCAGCGCCGTAGTAACGCCGCGCCAGGTCGGCCCAGGTCTCGTCGGGCCGAACCACGTGGAACGACACCGTGGGAATCCGCAAGCGCAGGCCGACGACTATCGCCGAGCCGCCCTCGGTGGTCAGTCCGTTTTCCGCAACCAGCACCCGCTCGAAGCGGGGCTCGCCGTAGTAGCGCTCCGCGATCGATGCCAGGGTTTCGCCTTGTCGTACGATGTGTACGATCGCGTTG
>JAKSBK010000393.1 GCA_022361155.1 Pseudomonadota bacterium | reverse complement strand
TGCAAGGCAGCACGAAACTCCGACTCCGGTGGGTCGACCCGCAGGGCGCGCAGCTGCTCGCCTAGCGGGTCTGGTGTCTTGGTTTCGGGATCGGTCATGGGCTGCCTTCGGGTTTGACGAGCGAGGGACCCGATAGGTTCCCGGCTGGCGGCCGGGTGGAGGCGGCAGGGCGCAGCAGCTCCCGCAGTCGCCGGCGTCCCCGCGAGAGCCGGGACTTGACCGTGCCCACTGCGATGCGCTCGATGGCAGCGATTTCGTCGTGCGACATGCCTTCCACGTAGAACAGCAGGATCACACTGCGAAACTCGCCAGGCAAGCGGTTGAGCGCATTCCACAGCCGTTGCCTATCCTGTTCCCTGGCGAGCTGCGCGTCGGGCTGCACGGCCAGCTCGTCGCAGGCTCGAGACGCCCGCAGCGAGGCCTGGCGGGCTTTTTCCTTGGCCGCCCGGCTGCGTGCCGCATCGATGCATACGTTGCGCGTGATACGGAACAACCAGGTAGAGAAGCTGGAGCGAAAGCGATAAGAGCGCAACGAGCGGTACGCCTTGACGAGCGCTTCTTGGGCCAAGTCGTCGGCGTCCTGCTCGTTCGAGCTGAAACCGCGCGCGAAACGTCGCGCCTGTCCGAGATGCGACGAGATGACCTTCTGGAAGGCGGCAACGTCGCCCTCCTGCGCCCGCCGGATGAGGCCGTTGATGTCCGCCGAGCTAGTCAAAGCCAGACCAAGGTGAGTGTCCGTGCGCGCGGTTGTGTTAGACGAGCCGCGGGCCGCCGGGGTTCCCGGATTCTATTACGGGAACCCTGTGAGCACGAACCTCGTCCTACCCGTCGCAACGGTCGGCCGACCGTCGTATTGACTACCCTAACCAGAAGGACTCGATATGAAACAGCTACTTCTTGCCGGTCTGGCGCTGCTGCTGGGTTTGCCAGCGGCCGTTCAAGCGCAAGACACCCCTGCACCTGACCCCACTCGCCCGGACCCTGGCCTGCGCGCGGATCTCGGTCCGGAGGCCCGCGCGGCAGCCAAAAAGCGCAGGGCCGAGCGGCGCGCGCTGCGGAAACAACACCGCGACCAGCGGCAGGGCCTGCGCGCCAAGGGCCGCGAGCTGCGGCAGGATCACCGATCCCAGCGGGCCGCCCAGCGGGCCGCCCGGCAGGCTGCGAATCCGAAGGACCCGGCACAGAGGGCACAGCTGCGCGAGCAACGCCGGCAGATGAGAGCCGAGCAGCGCGGAGAGCTCGGGGGTCTGCGCCAGCAACGTCGCCAGATGATGCAGGCTCAGCGCATGGAGCGCCGCCAGTTGATGAAAGCACAGCGTGCCGAGCGCTGGCAGCAGATGCGCGCCCGTCGCGGCCAAGCTGCGGGCGGCATGCGTGGCCAAGCCGGCCCCCGTCCTGATCGAGCCGGCCGTGGTTCCGGTCACTCCGGTGCCGGCCCTGGTCATCCTGGTGGTCACCCTGGCGCCCGCCCTGGTCATCCCGTCGCCGACGCCTCGCCCGGTCATCCCGGTGGTCACCCTGGCGCCGGCGCCTGGCCTGGTCATCCCGGTGGCCACCCTGGCGCCCACCCTGGTCATCCCGGTGGCCACCCTGGCGCCCGCCCTGGTCATCCCGGTAGCCACCCTGGCGCCCGCCCTGGTCATCCCGGTGGTCACCCCGGCGCCCGTCATGCTGGCGCACAGCCCAATCAAGCCGGCTCCAGGTAGGTCACAAACCAGCGAGCCGTCCGCACTGGAGCCCCACGGCTTTCCAAGCGGGACCACCCACGGCCGAGGTTCTTTGCGCTACGCGGCAGCCGGAGCGCAAGGAACCTCGGCCCTTTTTTCTTGCAGTTCGGGCTGCGGCTCAGCGACCTCGGAACACCGGCGGCCGCTTCTCGAGAAAGGCCCGGCGCGCTTCCCGGCCATCCTGGCTCGCGAACGCTGTCTTGATGTTATTGAGCTCGAACCGGACCTGAGCCTCGAGGTCGATGCTGGCTGTGGCCCGCGCGATACCGCGCTTGGTCAATCGTAGCGTAATCGGCGAAAGCCCGGCGACCGTACCGGCATATTCCGCGATGCGTTCGGGCAGCTCGGAATCGTCGACGATTTCGCTTACCAGGCCGAGCTCGAGCGCCTCCGGACCGTTCACCGTGCGGTTCTCCAGCAGAAAACGCAGGGCTCGTTCGTAGCCAATCGCCTGGGGCAGGGTGAAGGTCAACCCGCCGTCCGGCGAGCCTCCGATGCGCGGGTAGCCGGCCATCAGGCGTGCGCCGCGTGCCATGATGCGAATATCGGCTGCCATCGCGAGCGAAAGGCCTGCACCCACGGCCACGCCGTTGATGGCGGCGATGACGGGCTTGTCGCACGATTGTCTGAGGGTAAGCAGGAAGCGGCCCACCCAACCGATGTCGTCGAGCTGCGAGGTCTGTGCGCTTTGGGGATCCCCGACCCCACCTGGCTGTTTCAGGTCCAGGCCGGAACAAAAAGCGTCTCCAGTGCCCGTGATCACGACGAGCCTGCACGCGTCATCCGATTTTGCCTGTTCGATAGCGCGCACGATGCCCCATGCGAGCTCCGCGCTGAGCGCGTTCCTTGTCGCAGGTCGGTTGAGACGAAGTGTTCGCACGTGCTCGGCGTGGGTGATGATCAGCTCGTCGCTCACAGGTTTCTCCTCCTCCGGCATGGTTCCGGATCGCTTTCGGGTTTTACCACCAACGCCCCCTCCGACTTGCCAACCATCGACCTTAAGGGACATTATCGGCGCTGCATGGGCGATCAACTCGAGGCGTCTCAGGCGTCACGCGATCGGGCCGGCGTGACCGCGTCGCCCACACTGAGCGGCAAGACGCTCTTCATCACCGGGGCAAGTCGCGGCATCGGAGAAGCGATCGCGCTCCGGGCGGCTCAGGACGGAGCGAACATCGTGATCGCGGCCAAGACCGCCGAGCCCCACCCCAAGCTGCCGGGCACGATCTACAGCGCCGCCGAGGCAGTGACGGCGGCAGGAGGCCAGGCGCTGCCTTTGGTCGTCGACATTCGCTTCGAGGATCAGGTGCAGGCCGCGGTGCAAAAGGCGGCTGCTCGCTTCGGGGCGATCGACGTGCTGGTCAACAACGCCAGCGCCATCGGTCTCACCAGCACGCTGCACACTCCCTTGAAACGCTACGACTTGATGCACCAGATCAACGTCCGCGGCACCTTTGTCTGCTCGCAGGCCTGCTTGCCTCACCTGCTGAAGGCGCCGAACCCGCACATTCTCAACATCTCACCGCCTCTTGACATGCGCGCTAGATGGTTTGCTTCCCACGTCGCCTATACCATGACCAAGTACGGCATGAGCATGTGCGTGCTGGGCATGGCCGAGGAGTTTCGCCATCGGGGCGTTGCGGTGAACGCGCTGTGGCCCAAGACCGCGATCGCAACGGCCGCCATCAAGAACCTCCTCGGCGGCGAGGCTGCGATGGCCCGCTGTCGCAAGCCGAGCATCGTGGCCGACGCCGCCCGCGTGATCCTGTGCCGCGACAGCCGCAGCTACAGCGGCAACTTCGTACTGGACGAAGACGTATTGCGCGAGGCAGGTGTCCGAGATTTCGCGCACTATGCCATGGACCCTGGGTCGGCGCTGCAAACCGACTTGTTCGTGGGGTAGGCTAGAACGACATGGTACGGGTGTTGTTGTTCTCGCGGGTTTCGTCTACTTCGTTGTGGTAGTCTGCGATCGCACGTGCCTCGGTGGCCGGCCCGGAGCCGCCTGCGCCCATGCCAGGACCGCCGCTGCCCCCGCCTCCCGAATCGCTGCCGGCGATCCACTCGCGCAGCACCTGGTGCACCTGACCCGGATTGAGAATAGGCACGGCATCCAGGGGCGGGTCCGCCTCGCTGCCAACGCGAATCGCCGACATGTGCGGTCCAGAGCGACCCGAGCCCGCGTTCCGGAACCGTGCGACGAACGTCACACGGGTGCCCGGCGCAAAGGGTGGCGGAGGAAAGCTGAAAAAGGACTCCGCTAGCAAGTCGGTTTGCGGATCGATGGCGTGACCCAGGACGTCGCTGTTGTTGCTTTCGTTGGTTTCCATCACGGCGTTGCCGGAATCGGCCGTGGCATTGACGGCCACGAGCTGTCCGAACATGGTCCACGTGTGCATGCGAGCGGCGTCGTGGGTCTGCCCTGGTGACAGCGCCGGCACGCTGTACTCGCGGCCCATGGCTTCGCCCGTGAGCCTGATCCTGGCTTTGGTGGCAGGTACGGGCACGGTGCCGCTGTTGCGGATCGTCGCAGTGTAGATC
>JAKSBK010000392.1 GCA_022361155.1 Pseudomonadota bacterium | reverse complement strand
TGCTGTTGTGCGCAGCCACCGACTACCTGCTCGACTACCCCGGCTACAAGGGCCGCGACTATGCTGCCCTCAACGAAGCGACTTTGAACGCAGCGAAGGACAAGGACTTCGATCTGCTGCTGCATGAGCATCTGGCGGACTATCGGAAACTCTTCGATCGCGTGAGCCTGCGGCTGGACAAGGCCAAGGCATCGACCGAGGCCACCGATTTGCGCGTGGAAGCATACGGTAAGGGCAGCGGCGATCCCGGGTTGGAGGCCCTGTTTTTTCAGTACGGTCGTTATCTGTTGATCAGCAGCTCCAGGCCGGGGAGCCTACCGGCCAATCTGCAGGGCAAGTGGAATAACTCGAAACACCCACCGTGGGCATCGGACTACCATTTCAACATCAACATTCAAATGATCTACTGGCCGGCCGAGGTCACCAACCTGGCGGAAACGCACAAACCGCTGCTGCAGTACGTCAAGAGCTTGCGGGAGCCGGGTCGCGTCACCGCGCAGGAGTTCTTCAATGCACGCGGCTGGGTGGTCCATACGATGAACAACGCATTCGGCTACACGGCCCCGGGTTGGGCGCTTCCCTGGGGGTACTTCCCGTCGGCGTCGGCCTGGCTCGGCCGGCACTTCTGGGAGCACTACGCTTACAGCGGTGACCGAGGGTTTCTGCAGGCCGAGGCCTTGCCCATGATGGAGGAGGTCGCGCTGTTTTGGCTGGATTACCTGAGCGAGGACAATCAAGGCCGGCTCGCTTCGATTCCGAGCTACTCACCGGAGCACGGCGGCATTTCCTCGGGTGCGTCCATGGACCAGCAAATCGTATGGGACTTGTTCAGCAACTACCTGCAGGGCAGCGAGGTGTTGTCCTTGGATAGCGCGCTCACAGAGCAAGTAACGGCGGCACGCGACGCGTTGGTGCCGCCGCAGATCGGCCGCTGGGGCCAGCTGCAGGAGTGGTCGGAAGATCGGGACGACCCCGAGAATAGGCACCGCCACGTCTCGCACCTGTACGCCGTGTATCCCGGCGAGCAAATTGGCCGCAAGACGACCCCGGATTTGGCCAAGGCTGCAAGGGTCTCGCTCGAGGCGCGTGGAGATGCGGGTACCGGTTGGTCTCTGGCCTGGAAGATGAACCTGTGGGCTCGGTTGGGGGACGGCGAGCGGGCGTATCGACTCTTGACCATGGCCATGCGGCCCGCTGTGCGGGTTGCGGGCGCGAAATACGATGGCCACGCGAGCGGCATCTATTCGAACTTGCTCTCGGCGCACCCGCCCTTTCAGCTCGACGGCAACATGGGGGCGGTGGCCGGCATGGCCGAGATGCTCCTGCAATCCCACGCAGGGCGGATTCAGCTGCTGCCAGCCTTGCCCGCGGCGTGGAAGGACGGAGAGGTCCGGGGGCTGAGAGCACGCGGTGGCCATGAGGTGAGCATGAAGTGGCGGGACGAGCAGCTTGCAGAGGCGACCGTATTCAGCCGATCGGCGGGTACGGTGGAGGTGTCGTACGATGGCAAGAGGCTGGTGCTGCCGACGCGCGCCGGCGAAAAGAGCGTCATCGACATCACGGCTTTTCGCTAGCTACATGTTGGTGCAAAGTAGGGGAGGTTTCTTCATGACTTCGGCGACCGGCTAGCTGGGCGGCCAGCCGAAGCCGTGCTTCTTGGGGTGCTATCGCGGGACCGAGCCCGAGGAGCCCGAGGCCGAGAGCGAGGTCGGATTCGGAAGCAGAGGGCAGAGGCCGAGACGGAGACAGAAAGCCGCGGCGGAGGCAGAGGGCCGATGCGGAGGCGGATGTCGGGTACGGACATCGGGCTCCGGGGTTCGGGGTCGGGGGTTCGGGGTTCGGATTCGGTTCGGATTCGGGTCCCGGCATCCGTGTCGCATCCGGAGGAAGGGATTGCAGTCGTGCGATGGTGGCGAGCCGCAGGTCGCGAAGCGAGTCGTGCTGCCCTTGGCAGCCGGCGCACGGGGTCTACGTTCATAGCTCCCCCGACCAAAGGGGCCCGTGACGAAACAACTCGATCGGTCGCGGCCGTGCCATAACTATAACCAATGCGTTTGCCGAGCTTTGGACCTGGCCCTTCCCGGCCACGAGCTGCCGCTCGCCGCCGCCGGGTGAGGCGCCGCCGCAGGGGCGTAAGCCGGCGCTATTTCGTGCTGCAGGGGGGGCTGCTGCTTACGGCCGGCGGCATGCTCCTGGCCCGCCTGTTCGGTTTCCTGGGCAAGGTGGCGCAACCCGTGGGGCGGGCGCCGATACGGCCACCGAGCGCCCTCGAGCCCGACGAGAGCTTCAGGGCTGCCTGTATTCGCTGCGGGTTGTGCGGCACCGTCTGCGAAAACGGCTGCATTCGCTACTTCGGTCTCGACGAGCCAACGTATGGCAGCCTCACGCCCTACATCGACGTGCGGGCGCGCTCGTGTACCCTGTGCATGCGCTGCACCCACATCTGTCCAACCGGCGCCCTGAGCCCGGTAAGCGAGCCGGACAACGTCGACCTTGCACGAGTCGCGCGCGAGGTTCGCATGGGCACGGCAGTGGTGGACCCGGATCGTTGCCTGTCCTTTCTCGGGCGCCTCTGTGGCTACTGTCACGACGCCTGTCCGCTGCCCGGTAAGGCGATTCGGTTGGTGCCGGCCGCAAAGCCGATCGTGCTCGAACAAAGCTGCGTCGGTTGCGGCCGCTGCGTGGAGCTGTGTCCGCAGACACCACGAGCCATCGACGTCTCGAGGCTTGCCGTATGAGCGAACGCGCCCGGCGTTGCTTGCCGCAGGCACGAGCGGCTCGGCGCGGATTGCGACCGGGGCGAGCGTTTCGTATCGCTCGACGCGTGACCCAGTGCGTGGGCCTGGCGGCCGTGCTGCTGGCGCCCTTGCTCGGGGGCTGGCAGCGGCTCGAACGCAACCAGCTGGCCACCTGGAGCGGGCCTGGCTGGACGCTGCCCCAGGCGCTCTCGACCCGGCTGCCCCGCGGCGAAACGGCCCGTCGCGCCCACGATGCCAACAAGTTGATCGGGGGCGGGCTCGGCATCGAGTACGTAGGCCTTCCGGCGGCCGACCCACTGGCCGGCGGCTTGGCCCTGCTGCATGCGAGGGGCCAGGTGCGCACGCTGCTTGCTTGGTTGCTGCCAGCTCTGGTGGCCCTGGTGGCGGGTCGCTGGTTTTGTGGCTGGCTGTGCCCCTTCGGCGCACTAGCCAGAGGCATGTCGTGGCTCTTCGACACGATCTGGCCGCGTAGATACCGCCTCGCGCTGCCTCGGACCCGCCCCGTACGCTACATTGTGCTGGCGGCTACGATCGTTGCCAGCTTGCTCGGCACGCAGCTCGTGCTGTTCACGGTGCTGCCGCATTTCTTGCTGCAGCAATCCGTGTACGCGGCTTGGTTGCTCGGGGGTGGCTCGAGCGTGCTAGGCGTGTTCGTGGGGCTGCTGGTCGCCGTTGCGTTGATGGGTCCAACCAGCTACTGCGCTGCGGTGTGTCCCACGGGAGCCACGCTGGCTCTGCTCGGCCGCAAGCGGCGGGTGCACCTGACCGTGAGCTCGCCGAGTCGCTGCGGCGCGCACTGCCGTCTGTGCAACGAAGCGTGCTGGCTGCAGCTCGATGCTGCCTCCGGCGACCCCGGGCCCGACTGCGACGTGTGCGGGCGCTGCGTCCCGGTTTGTCCGCGCACCAACCTCGAGCTGCGGCTCGGAGCCGTTCGATCGACCGAGCCCCTTGCAGGCACCGCCACCGCACGCGGTTCCGGTGCAGCACGCGCTGGCAGCGCAGCACGCGGTCGCAGTGCAGTAGTGGTCGGTTTGTGCTTGGCGGCCAGCTGTGTCGCGATGCCCGGTCCAGCGCAAGCCCAGCATGGCCATGCCAAGCCCAAGCTCCTGCTCGATTCGGAGCGCAGCGTCAAGGACACCGCCGTGGCGCTGTCCGTGGTCGAGTATGCTGCGACCTATCGCGCGCATGCAGCCTCTGGCGGGCTCGAGGTGTCGCTCTTCATCGCCCGCCCGGCTCGCGAGGCCCCCCTGAGCTCCAAGGGGCAAGACAAAGCAGCCAGAGAGGTCTACCGCGGGCCCGTCTCCCTTCGCTTCGAAACGAACACGTCGGGCACGCACAGGGTGCGCTTCAGCAGCACGAACAGTCCGGTTTCGACTCCGAAGCGCACCCTGTACCGCAGACGGCTTCCGATCGAGGCCGGCGAGCTCGAGCGCGTCGTGCTCGAGCCCGTAAGCGGCTGGATCGATCGACCGCTGGTTTGGCAGCCGCCTCGCAAGGGTACGCGCATTGCTTGGTGGCGTTTGCTAGGCACCTCGCTGGCTTCCGCGTTCGCGTTCGGCGGACTGCTGTCCATCGCGTATGCCTGGGGCGCCAAGGACGCCTAGTCCTAGTACAGCTTGCCAGGGATTGTGATCTACTAGTGTTACTAGTACCTCGCGTACATCGTGCATGCCGGCCGACCCCGCAAGACCTCCCGGCCACCGGGCCGACCCGGCAGCAGCACACTCCGCTCTTTGCCGTTCACTCCAAGAACATCTAAGGTGCTGAGCTCGAGTCCAGGTAGATCAACGAACTATGTTGCTCAAGGCAGCGCCACAGGCCGCGATCTTCGATCTGGATGGCCTCCTGCTCGACACCGAGCGCGTCTACACCGAGGCGGCGCAGCGCGTGGTGGGCCGGTACGGAAAGCGGTTCGGCTGGGAGGTCAAGCGCCGCTGCATGGCGCGCGACCCCATGCTGGGAGCAGGGATCGTGGTGCAGGAGCTCGGGCTGCCGCTGCGTCCCGAGCACTACCTCGAGGCGCGCGAACGAGAGCTCAGGCCGCTGCTTCAGGACGTGGCCGCGATGGCTGGCGCCGAACGGCTGGTGGAGGATTTGGCCGGGGCGGGGCTGCCCCTGGCGGTTGCTACGAGCAGCCTGCGCCGGATGTTCGATCTCAAGACGCGCGGCAAGGCGTGGTTCGAACACTTCGATGCCATCGTGTGCGGGGACGACGGCATCGGGCGCTATAAGCCTGCTCCGGACATATTTCTGCATGCAGCCCGGGCGCTGGGGATCGAGCCAAGCGCGTGCGTGGCCTTCGAAGACTCGACCGCGGGGGTGGAGGCGGCTCTCGCGGCCGGCATGCAGGTAATCGCCGTTCCTGCCGTGCAGTATGCCCTGGACGAGCTCGAGCACGCTAGTCATGTGGTTCGGAGTCTAAGCGACATCGACCTGTCCGATCTCGGCCTGTCCTCACGAAAAGGCACGAACTGGAAACAACGCGGCCCCCGATCAAAAGATAGCGCACGTTAACGCTTGCGAACTCCTGAAGCAGATCGCGAAAGTCCTCGGGAATTTCCATGTTGCAATCGGTGGGCTGCGGCCGCCAGGGACCAGGCCGCCGCAAGCCGTTCTGATCCGCTGACTTGACGCCAAAAGTCCCGGTCGGCGTCGTCCGACCGTGCCAAGGGGACTGTGCCACCTGTCCAGGTCCGGCGACGTCGGCTCGCTCGTCGTGCTGCTGAGCTCACGGCTTGAGCATACCATGCGCTCCCCGTCCATGACGCGCGAAGCGTATCCGAGGATCGTAGCACGGATCGATGTCCTGGGGTGCCCTTGTCGCTGACCACGCGCCCAGCAGGGCTCCCCGGCGCTCGGAGATCCAGCACGATGCAAGGGCTAGGCGAATGTGCTAAGCGCCGGCGCGTGAGCGAGTCTAGCCCCTCCTTCTTCAGCCGCATCTTCCTGGCGTGGATCGCGTTCTTCCGCACCCTCTTCGATCCGCAATTCGCCGCCGGGGTGGTGGAGCTCGGGCGCACTGCGCTGCCCTCGTCCGAGCCGCGGCTTGGGCCGCATCATGAGGCTCAGCGTGAGTCGCGGCCGCTCGACTCCCAGGGGCGGAGCCCCCAGGCCCACTCGGGCGAGCCTGCGCGAGCCCCCGACGACGGGCCGAAGCCGCCGGAAGCGGCTCCCCAACCGGTGGTGTTGCGCGAGGCCACGCCCGACGCCGCGTGCCAGCTGCTCGCCGTGCTGCAGCGCGAGGGCCGCTTTGTCGACTTTGTGATGGAGAGTCTCGACGCTGCGGACGACGCCGACGTGGGCGCGGCCGCCCGTGTGGTGCACGACGGCTGCCGCAAGGCCATTGCGGAGCACATCGACATCGAGTCGATCCGCAGCGAGCAAGAGGGCGAGACCATCACCCTGGAGCAGGGCTTCGACGCCAGCCGGGTTCGGGTGACGGGTCGGGTTACGGGCGAGGCTCCCTTTACCGGGACCCTTTCCCACAAGGGCTGGCGCGTGCGCCGGGTCACGCTTCCCAGCATGTCGAAGGACCACGACGCCACGGTGTTGACCCCGGCCGAGGTCGAGCTGTGAGCGCCGGAGTCGAGCCGTGAGCGCAGCGGGGGAGCCTGTGTCACCTCGCTTCGGTGTCGGCATCGACCTTGGCACCACCCACTGTGCCCTTTGCTTCGTGCCCTTCGAGCAAGCCGAGGCGGCCGGCACCCGAACCGGCGAAACCCTGGACCACCAAGACCTCGCGATCGCCCAGATGGTGGCGCCGGGCGAGGTCGAGCGGCGGCCGTTGCTGCCCTCCTTCGCCTACCTGCCCCACGGAGCGGAATTTCGCGACGCCGACCTGCAGCTGCCCTGGCCAAGCAAAGCAGGTGCACCCCTGGTGGGTGAGCTGGCACGCCGCGCGGGCGCGTCCACGCCGATGCGACTGATCGCAAGCGCCAAGAGCTGGCTCTGCCACCCGGGAGTCGACCGCCAGGCGGCCATCCTGCCCATCGAGGCTCCCGAGGACGTGCCCAGGCTGTCGCCCGTGCAGGCTTCGGTCCGCTACCTGGAGCATCTCAAGGCTGCCTGGGAGCTCGAGCACCCAGACGCGCCCCTCGGCCAGCAGGACGTCACGATCACGATTCCCGCGTCCTTTGACCCCGCGGCGAGGGAGCTTACCGCAGCGGCCGCGAAGCGCGCTGGCTGCGAGCGCCTGACGCTGCTCGAAGAGCCTCAAGCAGCCGTGTACAGCTGGATCGTGGGCTCCCGTGGCCGCTGGCGCGACAAGGTCCAGGTGGGGGACGTCGTGCTCGTGGTCGACGTGGGCGGCGGCACGACCGATCTGTCGCTGATTGCGGTCAGGCAGGACGCTGGAGCGCTCGAGCTGCATCGGGTCGCGGTAGGCGATCATATCCTTCTTGGTGGCGACAACATGGATCTGGCGCTCGCGCATGCCGTGCGAGCCAAGCTGCAAGCCAAGGGCAAGCGTCTCGACCCCTGGCAAATGCGCGCGCTCACGCACGCGTGTCGCGCAGCCAAGGAAACGCTGCTCTCGGACGCAAGCGTCGAGTCGGTGCCCGTGGTGGTGCCGGCGCGCGGTTCCAAGCTCGTCGGCGGTGCGGTGCGCAGCGAGCTCACGCGCGCCGAGGTAACGAGCGTGCTGGTGGAGGGCTTCTTTCCCGATGTGGGCAGCGACGCGCGGCCACGGCATCGAACGCGCGCGGCCTTCACCGAGCTTGGACTGCCCTACGCCCAGGATCCGGCCATCACACGACACCTGGCGGCCTTTTTGGCGCGCCAAGCCGGCGCCCTTGAGCCAGAGCTGGCAGACGCCGGCGCGCCGCCCGGCGAGGCAAGCGCGCGCTTTGCGAAGCCGACCGCGATCCTGGTCAATGGCGGTGTATTCCGGGCACCTTTGCTGCTCGAGCGAACCACGAACGTGCTGAACGGTTGGCTGCGCGCGGCTGGCGCGCAACCCGCCCGTGTCCTCGAAGGCGCCAGCCTGGACCTGGCGTGTGCCCGGGGAGCCGCCTACCATTGCCACGCGCGCCGCGGGCGTGGGATCAGGATCCGCGGAGGCACGGCCAAGGCATTCTACGTCGGCGTGGAAGCCGCCATGCCCGCCGTGCCAGGCATCCCGCCTCAGCTAAGCGCGCTGTGCGTTGCGCCTTTTGGGCTCGAGGAGGGCAGCGCGGCCGACGCGCTCGAACGTGAGTTTGGTCTGGTCGTGGGCGAGCCCGTGCGGCTGCCTTTTTTTGGTTCCTCGGTGCGACGCCAGGACACGGTCGGCAGCGCGCTCGAGCACTGGGACGAGCAAGAGCTCGAAGAGCTCGAGGAGCTCGAAGTCGAGCTCTCGCCTGAAGGCAGGCGGCGGGGAGAGATCGTTCCGGTTCGGCTCCAGGCCCGCGTGACCGAAGTTGGCACGCTCGAATTGCTCGCTCTGCCGCGCGCTGAGGGCGAGCCCTGGCGCGTCGAGTTCGATCTGCGCGCGAAGCGTCCGACATGAGCGCTCGAGGTGCGCGTTTCATCGTAGGCATCGATCTGGGTACCACGCACACGGTCGCGGCCTACGCTGACACCGATGCGCTGGCCGGCGCCGTCTCCGCCACCGCCACCGGCCCAGGAGCGAACGCGGGGCCCGCGATCGAGATTCTGGCCATTCCTCAACTGACCGCGCCCGGTGAGGTCGACCATCGCCCCTTGCTACCTTCCGCGCGCTACCACCACGCAGAGGGGGAAGTGAAGCCGGCGGACCTGACGCTGCCATGGGGAGGCGATGAGCATGCGCCCTGTCCGGGGGTCGTGGGCAGCTTTGCGCTCAGCGCCGGGAGCAAGGTGCCCGGTCGCCTGGTCGTGAGCGCCAAGAGCTGGCTTTCGCATCCTTCGGTGGATCGCAATGCGGCCATCCTGCCCTGGGGCAGCGATCGAAGCGTGTCCAAGATCTCGCCCGTCGACGCGAGCGCGTGCACGCTCAGACACGTGGCGAGCGCCTGGAATCTCGCGCACCCGCGTTACCTCTTGGCCGAGCAGGAAGTCGTGTTGACGGTACCGGCGTCCTTTGACGAGGCAGCGCGCGCGCTTACGCTCGAGGCAGCCAGGCGGGCGGGCCTGCCCAGGCTCAGGCTCGTCGAGGAGCCGCAGGCCGCCTTCTACCACTGGCTCGACCGGCATCGCGCGAACCTCGAGGAGCAGCTCGCCGATCAGCGCCTGGTGATCGTGGTCGATGTCGGAGGCGGCACCACGGACCTTACGCTGATTCAAGTCGAGCCGCGAGATTCGGGGCCGCGCTTGACGCGCATTGCCGTCGGCGACCATCTGATGCTGGGGGGCGACAACATGGACCTCGCCCTGGCTCACGCCAGCGAGCCGCGCATCGCCAGGGGCGCCGAGCTCGGCGCAATCCGTTTCGCACAGCTCGTGCAACAATGCCGGCTCGCCAAGGAAAGGCTGCTGTCGGGCCAGCCCGAACCGGATCCGGTGCGCGTAACCGTGCTCGGGAGCGGCTCGAAGCTCGTGGGTGCCGCCCGCTCGACCGAGGTGACCCAACAGGAAGTCGAACGGCTGGTGCTCGACGGCTTCTTTCCCAAGGTCGCAGCGGGTGCCAGGCCCGATGCGCGACGCAGCGCCATCGTGGAGTTCGGGCTGCCCTACGTGGCCGACGCGGCCATCACCAAGCACATGGCTGCCTTTGTCGCCGATCATGCCGCCCTGGCGAGGAAAGCCCTCGGCCCTGCGGCTCCGTCCGGCAACGCGCCAGTCGTCCCCGATACGATCCTGCTCAACGGGGGAGTCTTCCGCTCGCCGGCGCTCGCCACGCGTCTGCTCGAGGTTGTGGCCTCGTGGCGCAGCTCGGCGCCACGTTTGCTTCGCAACGACGCGCCCGAGCTCGCGGTGGCGCGAGGTGCCGTAGCCTATGGCCTGGCGCGCCGCGGTCTCGGGCTGCGCATTGGAGGCGGGTCGGCGCGCAGCTACTTCTTGCTGCTCGGCCAGGCAGACAACGAGCGCCGTGGTGTTTGTCTGCTGCCCCGCGGCTCGGAAGAGGGCGAAGAAGTGCTGCTGCCCGAACGCACCTTCTCCCTCAAGACAGGCACGCCGGTGCGCTTTTCCCTGGTCTCTTCGAGCCAAGACGTGCGCCACCACGGCGCGGGCGACCTGGTGAGCATCGCGGGCAGCGGCTTCGTGGATTTGCCTCCGCTCGCCGCGGTACTTTCCTCGAAGGCGGGCGGCGGTGCCGGCGAGATCCCGGTTCAGCTGGTCAGCGCGCTGACCGAGATCGGGACCCTCGAGCTTGGCTGCGTGGCGCGCGACAATCCGGCGCAGCGCTGGAAGCTCGAGCTCGTGCTTCGAGGCAAGCAACCGGAACGCCTGGCCGCCGGGCGCGTGACGCAGCTTCACCCGCGTTTCGCACAAGCGACCGAGCAGGTGCGGCTCGTCTACGGCAAGAGCTCGCAAGCGGTGCAGCCACGGCACGTGAAGACGCTCCGAGCCACGCTGGAGAAGCTGCTCGGCCCACGCTCCGGTTGGGACACTCCGTTGCTGAGAGAGCTCTTCGGCGCGCTTTGGGCTGGCGCGCGCCGGCGCCGGCGTTCGGCCGCGCACGAGCGGGTCTGGCTCAACCTGACCGGTTACAGCATGCGGCCGGGTTTCGGCTACCCGCTCGACGACTGGCGGGTGGGGGAGCTGTGGACGATCTTCGAGTCTGGCGTGGAGTTCATGCCCGAAAGCCAGAACCACGCGGAGTGGTGGATCCTGTGGCGGCGGGCAGCAGGCGGTCTCGGCCCCGAGCAGCAGGGCGTCCTGCTCGACGTGCTCGAATGGTATCTGCGCCCGCCCGCCACCCGCCCCCGCAAGCGGCCTGCGGGTCCAAAATGGCTCGGCTACGACAACATGCTGCGACTGGCTGGATCGCTCGAGCACATCGATCCCCAACGCAAGGAGAAGGTCGGCGACTGGCTGATCGAGCGACTGCTGCGCCACGACGAGGGCGCGCAGGCTTGGTGGAGCGTCGGCCGCATCGGCGCGCGCGTGCCCTTCTACGGAAGCGCGCACAACGTGGTGCCGCGGGCAACCGCCGAGCGCTGGCTGCAGACCTGCCTGCAAACCGACTGGCGCCGCACCGAGCACGCCGCCTTTGCAGCCGTCCTGCTTTGCCGCAAGAGCGGCGACCGCGAGCGCGACTTGAGCAGCGAGCTTCGCGAGCGCGTGCTCGATCGGCTCTCGCAGCGGAACGCACCGGCGACCTGGCAACGCATGCTGCGCGAAGTCACCCTGCTGGAGGGCAGCGACGCCAACCGCGTATTCGGCGAATCGCTACCTCCGGGGCTGCGCCTGATCGAGTAGCCATGGCGAGGCAGGGCAGCGTGCTGCTCGGGCGATTGCTGCGGGCGCGCTGCACGTTCAGCGTTTGGGTTCGTGTGTAAGCTTCGTGCGGCGCGTTTTGGATTGCTGAGAATTGCTCGCCGACTTATGTGCGTAATCACGGATGCAGGACACTAGATCAGATTTCGCGTGCTACACGCCGCGATGGACTGAAGCAGCGAGTCCGTCAATCGGAATGAGTGCGAACCCGACCCCGACGCCAAGACGTCGAAACGCTGGAAGCACCATTTCTTCGACCAGCCTCCTGTGCCCCGGCAACGTTAGG